>JBEENF010000098.1:0-10474 GCA_041192325.1 Verrucomicrobiota bacterium | reverse complement strand
AGGCTGCCGTGCCGACTGGCTTGCTAATGTAGTCGTCCATGCCCGCCGCGATGCACGCCTCCCGATCGCCCTGCATCGCATTCGCCGTCAACGCAATGATCCACGGCCGGTCCTCGCGGTTCGGCCACAGCCGATGGATTCGGCGTGACGCCGTGAGCCCGTCCATTTCCGGCATCTGCACGTCCATCACGATGATGTCGTAATGCTGCCGCTGCACGGCCTCGAGCACTTCATTGCCATCGGCGACGATGTCGGTTCGATAGCCCAGCTTGGCCAGTATGAGCGACGCCACCTTCTGGTTCACAGCGTTGTCTTCAGCCAACAAGACACGTTCGGGTCTCATGGGGGCTGCCGCGGCGGCCGCGACGAGGGGATAAGCGGACAAACTCCGGGCCAGCGCGGGCTCATCCTTGAACAAGCCGCAAAGCGCATCGAAAAGCTGATTGGGTTTTGCGGGCTTGGTCAAAAATGCGGCGAACAGCGAGGGCTCCGCCACATTCTCCCGCCCAACGTGGGAAGTGAGCAGCACGAGGGGCAGCTTGGCGGCGTCGCGCAACTGGCGAATTTCCCGGGCGAGCCTCATGCCGTCCATTTCCGGCATGTGAAGGTCGAGTATGGCCACGTCAAATACCTCGCCGGCGAGCAGCCAGCCCAGGGCCTCGGCGCCCGAGGTGGCGGCGCGCGCGCTCATGCCCCACCCACCCGCGAGCTCGTTCAGGATGCGTCGGCTCGTGGCGTTGTCGTCGATCACGAGCAAATGACGTCCGGCCAGAGGGGATCTGCCAGACTGAGGCCAGGACCGCGACCGGCTCTCCACGGCGTCGACGAACACCGTGAAAGTGAAAGTGGAACCTTTGCCCACCTCACTTTCCACCCGCATGGAGCCCCCCATGAGTTCGGTGAGCCGCTTGCTGATAACCAAGCCGAGGCCGGTTCCGCCAAAACGCCGGGTCGTCGACGCGTCGACCTGGGAGAATGCCTGAAACAACCGGGTCATGCCCTCAACTGGAATGCCCACGCCGGTGTCGCGCACGGCAAATACCAACTGCAGCCTCCGGCCGGAGCCTGGCCGGCCGAGGACACTCAACGCCACCTCGCCGCGCGGCGTAAATTTTACCGCATTGCCCAGTAGGTTCACCAGCACCTGACGCAGCCGCGTCGGATCGCCGCGCACCGTGCCCGGCACGCTGTCTGAAATCTCGTAAAGCAGGTCGAGCCCCTGTTCGGCGACCCGCGGCGCGAGAAGATCGAGCGCGGCCTCGACGCATTCGCGCACACTGAAATCGACTTCCTCGAGTTCAAAATGGTTCGATTCGATTTTCGAAAAATCCAGAATGTTGTTGATGATTGTCAGCAACGCGTCGCCGCTCTGGCGGATGGTTTCGACGTAGTCGCTTTGCTCCTGCGTCAGCCGCGAATCGAGCAGCAGGGACGTCATGCCGATGACCCCGTTCATCGGCGTCCGAATCTCGTGGCTCATCATCGCAAGGAACTGGCTCTTGGCCAGATTCGCGGCCTCCGCCGCTTCCTTCGCGCGACGCAGTTCCTCCGATTTAAGCTTCTGCTCGTTGATATCCACGACGGTCGAAACCTCCTGCTGAATGCGTCCGGTCTCGTCCCGATAGACGCGAGTCGTCAGCAAAACCCACACCACCGCGCCGTCCGGCCGGAGGTAACGTTTCTCAACATTGAACTCGTTCGTCTCGCCGCGATCGATTCGCCGGCGCAAGTTGTCCTGGCGCACGAGATCCTCGGGATGGGTGAACTCGCGGAGGCCCACCGGAACGTCCGCTTCACCGCGCTGGAGTCCACAAATGGCCAAGAAGGCGGGGTTAAGCCAGGTGCTATCCCTATTCTCGCCGCGAATGACGGAGCTGACGCCGACCGGCACATTATCAAAAATGAAACGGAACTGCGCTTCCCGCCGCGCGAGCTCGGCTTCGATGCTTTTTCGTTCCGTGATGTCGAGCTGCAATCCAACATATCCGGTTAAGGCGCCCGTCGAATCCTTCAGCGGCTGCACATCGAGTTCGACCCACCGCGGCTGCCCGTCCTTGGTGTAATTGACAATTTCTCCCTTGTAGGGTTCGCCCCGTTTACAGGCGGCATTGATTTCCGTCAGCACCGCCATGCTCGTGTCGGGACCGTGGAGGACTTCGCCGGGCCGTCGGCCAATGATCTCCGGCCGGGCATAGCCGAAGAAGCGGAGGAAGCTTTCATTCACCCACTCGATCCGCCAATCGACGTCGGTGATGACAACACCGCTGGCCGTATGGCTGGCAACCAAGGCGAGTCGCCGCGCCTCGACCTCGGCTTGACGCAAACTCGCATTCATTTCGCTGGCCAGTTCCAGCGCGCGACTTCGCGAATTGACGAGCGCCCAGGTAAACGCGGCCGCCAACAGACTGATCAACCCGCCGCCTGAAAGGACAAATAATGCAAGCGCTTGATTGCTGCGCCGCTCAAAGGCCGGCCCCCGGCGCAATCGGACCATCCACGTCCGGCCGTAAACCGGGACCGCCAGCGCAAAGTCCGGCTCGGTTCCGTCGGTTTTCCGATGAGCATCGTCGAGGCGCATGACCTCGGTCGAAGTGAAGAGCAACGATTGCTCGTTCGCAGGGCCCTCCTCGTACGCCTCAAAATCCAGCTGACCCTCGGTAATCGCAGCGACGCCGCGGAGCAGCATATCCACGCGCAGGGAGGCGAAGACCCAACCTTGCAACGCGCGCTCGCGGTCCGCGGGGTCGAGCGGAGCCGCGTCACAGGTATACACGGGCAGAAACAAAAGGCAGCCGGGCACGGTCCTTGATCCTTCGATCACGGCAATCCGACGCGAGATCACGGCCGTATTGTTGCGCATCGACTGCTCGGCCGCGGCGCGTCGGATAGTGCCCGATCCCACGTCCTTGCCCAGCGCGTAGCGATTGCGCGCCAATGGTTCAATCTGGGTGACCAGGAAAACCTCCTGATTTTCTCCGCGGCGCTCGGCCGTGAAATCGCGCTCGCCGGCCGCCCGGATACGCGCCTCGAAAGCGTCCAGTTCACTTCGCGGCAAACGATGAACATAGCCCAGCCCGACAATCCCTGCGTCAAAGAACGGCGCAAGATTGTTGACGTAGTGCGCCCATTGACCCGGCGCCGGTTCGCGACCCGATTCAACCAAGACCCGGCTGCCATGCAGTGCAAGTGTGGCCGTCTGTAATCGATCTGCGATCGCCGCGAGCACGCGTTCCTTCAGCCGTTCCAACCGTGCGATATCCTGCCGCGCGATCTGCGTCAGCACGGAGAGCCAGATCGCAACCGAAATCCCCAAGCCGGCCGCAAGCACGGCCCACGGGAGCACAGCGCTCTTCAGCGGGGGAGCAATTGCGGGGGACGGAGAGCAGGACATCGCACAAAGTTGATCACCGAGGCGGGCAGGAGGCGAACCCTTTGCGCTTTAAATGGGCACCGCAGTCCGGCCGTCTTGGCGGGGCAATCCCGGGTGAAACGCGGGCGTGTTTAAGTTCGCTGTTCACAACTGTCGGACCAGCCAGTCCGCCGCTGTCCCGCTGGAGGGCACGCCGAGCAGATTTCGCAGCTTTTTCGCCTGCGCATGCGTGCGTTCCCGGCGGCTGGAATCATGTAGCGCGGCGCGCAATTCCGCGGCCAAGGCGCCCGGCGTGGCCGCGTTTTGGATGAATTCGGGATACATGGGTTCCCCGAGCAGGAGATTCGCGATCCCGAGATACTCCACCTGCAAGACCAAACGACCAAGCAGATAGGTCAGCGGATTGGCGCGATAAGCGATGGCCCCGGGAATTCCCGCCAGGGCGCAATGCATCGACATCGTGCCGCTGGACGTGAGTACCGCGGCGGCGGCAATCGCCGGTGCTCCCTCCTCTCCCCGCGCAGACACGGGAAGCAAGCTAACATTGACCGGCGGATTGGCCCGCCGCAGCACCGCGAGAATGTCGTCGCTGGGGTAAAGCGCCACGGCCTGCCGTTCGCCATATTCGCGAAAGCCAGCCAGCAAGACCGGAAAAATTCGCTCCACCGCTTGTTTCCGGCTTCCCGGCAACAGCAACACGGGTCCCGCCGGGTCGTAACGAACGGGGGCGTGGTACTCGTCCATCACGAAAGGGTGGCCGACAAACTCGACTGGGAGCGTCGTGTCGAGGTAGCACTTCCTTTCAAAGGGAAAGAGCACCGCCATGGCGTCGAGATCCCGCGCCATGGTAAACCGCCGGCCGGCTTTCCATGCCCAGATTTGCGGCGAGATGTAATAGAGTGTCTTGATCTTTCCCCCGCCCTTCACGGAAAGCCCACGCTCCCGCATCGCGGCGGCCAGGCGGAGATTCAATCCGGGGTAGTCAACAAAACAAACGGCACGCGGCCGGTATTCCGCCATCCAGTGCAACGTCGCCTCGAAAAGCGCGCGAAAGAAAGCGTAGTTTTTCAACACTTCGACGACGCCCACGACGGATGACGCGGTCAGATCGTGGAGCAAATGCGCGCCGGCCGCCGCCAGTTGCCTCCCGCCGAGCGCCGCCACCACGAGCCCGCTGCGCTTCGCGGTCAGTTCGCGCACCATCCGGGCCGCGTGTTCGTCTCCCGAATGTTCGCCCGCGACGATCAGCAAATCCACGCGTGCGGCCCCAGGCGGGGGCAGTCGAAACGAACTCGCTGCACTCATGCCTCGATCCGTTTGGAGCCCACGCTCATTTCGCGGCGGCGCGAATCTGTTCGGTGATGGCAATGGCCACTTCGAGCGCGCTCTTCCCGAGCGCCCCACCGACCTTCGGCTGTTTCGCCCTCGCCACGCTTTCCACGAAATGCGCCAGCTCCAAGGCCAGCGGTTCGCCTTTTTCCAGCGGCACCGGCTCGACCGGTACGGCACTCAGATCGCCAGGCTTGGCCACGCCGCTCATCAGCTTCGCCGCATACTCGAGCATGCCCGCCTTGCGCACGAGATGTCCGCTCTGGTTCAAGAAATCGAAGGAGAAATAGCCTGTCGGCTGAAATACTCGTATTTCGCGCACTTTCTTTAAACTCATCCGGCTCGTGCTCAGATTGGCGACGCAGCCGTTCGCAAACTGAATGCGCGCATTCGCGATGTCTTCCGTCCTGGACAGCACCCGCACGCCAACGCTATCGATCTTTTCTACCGGTGACTTCACGAGCTGGAGCACAATGCCGATGTCGTGGATCATTAAATCCAGCACCACGCCCACCTCCGTGCCCCGCGGGGTAAACGGAGCCAGGCGCTCCGCGGTGATGAACTGCGGCAAACTCACTTCCTTTTCCAGAAAACCCATCACCGGATTGAAGTGCTCGATGTGGCCAACCTGCACGAGCGCTCCGTGCACTTGCGCCGCCGCGAGAACCTGCTCCGCTTCCGCCAGCGAAGCGCAGATGGGCTTTTCGATCATCAAATGGCAACCCTTCGCCAGCAGCGGCAGGGCCACGGCCGCGTGACGATCCGTCGGCACCACCACGGACACCGCGTCGCACGCCTCGCCCAATTCATCGAGCGTGGCGAACCGCCGGCATCCGTGCCGGGCCATGATTTCGGCCGCGCGCGCGTCGTCCGCTTCGTAGATGCCCGTCAGCTCCGCGCCCGGCAGCGCGGCGTAGATCCGCGCATGATGCTGGCCGAGCGACCCGACGCCGGCGACTCCGCAACAGACTTTGTTTTCAGTCATTGAATTGAAGGGGTGCTAGACGGAAGGAGGAAAGAAGGCGCGGAAATTACTTTGCGATCGCGGAGGAGTTCCTAAGGCAGGCGCAATACGCCTTCCTGGAGAAACAGGCTGCGGTTGGTCTTCGCGGCGTGCGCGATATTGTGAGTGACGAGCACCAACGCAGTGCCGGTCTCGCGGCAGAGCGACAGCAATAACTCGATCACGGCATCGCCGGTGTGTTCGTCGAGATTGCCCGTCGGCTCGTCGGCCAAAATCAATTTGGGACGATTCATCAACGCGCGCGCCACGGCCACCCGCTGGCGTTCGCCGCCCGACAATTGCGCCGGCACATGGGTGGCGCGCGCGGCGAGCCCCACGCGGGCCAGCAGTTCCTGCGCTCGAGCCCGTTCCGCCGCGCCCGGCGCCCGGATCATGCGTGACGCCATCAGCACATTCTGCAGCGCGTCAATTTCGGGAATGAGATAGAAGGCCTGAAACACCATGCCCAGAAAGTCGGCGCGACGATCCGGCGTCGGCCGCCCCCCAGCCCACGACAGGCTGCCGGAGTCAGGCGCATCGAGGCCTGAAAGCAGATTGAGCAAGGTCGATTTGCCCGAACCCGATTCCCCGCGGATGGAGACGCTTTCGCCCGCGATCACATCGACGCTGACATCCCGCAACACCTGAATGCGGCGGTCCCCGCTCAGGTAGGTCTTCGCAAGCCCGCGAGCGCTGAGAACGGCGTTACTCATGGGAGAAGCCGGACGAAAGCGTAAGCTTTGGTCTCACCGGCGCGCACGAAAATGCGGCGGTTACTCACTGCGCAACGCCTCCACGGGTTTGAGGCGGGCCGCCCGCAACGCCGGCAGCAGGCCCGCGAAGGTCGCACTGACCACGGAGCCGATGATGATAATCAGAACCTCCGCGCCCGACGTGTGCGACGGCAGTTCCACGAAGCCATAAAATTGTTGAAACACTTCTTCGTTCACGGTCGCGCGCGCCAGAATGCGGACGATGTCGTTGCGAAACGTGAGCACCACCCATGCCATGCCGAGTCCGGCCGCGGTGCCGATCACGCCGAGAAAAAAACCCTGCGCGCAGAAGCAGATCGCCACATCCCGCGAACGGCTGCCCAGCGCGCCGAGCAGCCCGATTTCGCGCGTTTTTCGGACGACCGAAATTGTCAGGGAACTCATGATGGAAAGCGCCGCCACGATCACGATGAACGTGAGCAGAAAGAAGATCATATATTTCTCGAAACGGATGATGTTCTGGAAATCCGCGTTGGATTCGAACCACGTCAGCGCCCGGCGGTCGGGGGGCAGCGTCGTGTTCAACGCGGACGCGATCTTTAACTCATCCGCGCCCGGGGCCAGGCGGACGCTGATGCCGTGTACGGCCGAGCCGAGCCCGTAGAGTTCCTGCACGAGTCGCAGCGAGCCGATCGCCAAACTCTTGTCGAGATGCTGGTGCCCGATTTGAAAAATACCCACGACCCGCAAGCTGCGGGGCAGAAAAATCTCGTCGCTCTGCAGCCGCTGGTAAAGCAGCGGCGAAACGACGTCCACGGTGTCGTTCATCCGCACACCCAGCGATTGTGCGAGCTGCACGCTGAGGATGATCGAGTCGTCGTCGAGGTCCTCGAACTTGCCGGCGACCAGATACCGATGAAAAGGCACCACCGCATTCACGCGATTGAGATCGACGCCCTGGATCAACGGGAAAACCGGTTTGTTCTCGAAGAAAAGTCCGATGTGCCCCTGCGCGTAAGGGGTCGCCGCCGCCACGCCGGATTGCTGGCCGATCAAGCGCAACAGCGGTTCCCCGTCCGCAATCGCCCCACCGACGGCCATGATTTGAATTTCGCCCTGCGTATCCACGATCATGCGGCGAATGCCCTGGCCGAATCCGCCCATGATGCTGGTTGAAACCACCAGCAGCAAAACACCAACACCGACGCCGAGCGCCGACATGAACGTGAAAAAGGGAAATCTCCGCCCCGTCGGGAAAAGCTGCCTCAGCGCGAGATAAAGAAACCAGGGCATTCCAGGAAGGCTGAAGGCTGAAAGCAGCGGTGCAGCAAAACAAATCGGAATGCGCGAATTCCTCGTTCGCTCAACCTTCCGCCTTCGCTCCCGCCGGACGCAGTTGCGGGAATAGGATCACGTCGCGAATACTTTCCGCGCCCGTCAGCAAAATGCACAGCCGGTCGATGCCCACGCCCATGCCACCCGCCGGCGGCATCCCGTGTTCCAGCGCCAGCAGGAAGTCGTAATCGATGTTCTGCTTTTCCTCGCCCGCCTGCGCCTCGAACATCTGGCGCTGCGTGTCAGGATCATTCTGTTCCGAATACGCCGGCGCGATTTCCATCCCGCCGATCGTGAGTTCGAAAACGTCGATCGTCGTCGAATCGTCCGGCGTGATCTTGGCCAGCGGGCAGAGTTCCTTCGGCAAATGAGTGACGAACGTCGGCTGAATCAGCGTGGGCTCGATCTTCTTCGAAAATATTTCATTCGTAATCTCGAATTCTTCCCAACCCGGATGAATCGCCAGGCCCATGGCCGCGGCTTTCGCCATCTTGTCGGCCTTGGAACGCGCAAACCAGTCCGCGTCCCCGGTCGCTTCGCGCACAAGATCCTTGTAACGCGCTTCCCGCCACTCGCCGCCGAAGTCGATGTTCTGGCCGCTCGCGGCGTGCTTGATCTTCAGTGAACCATCGGCCGGCCGGATCACGTCCCGCACCAGCGTCGTGAGCAGATCACGGATCAGCGTCATCATCCCGCGGTAATCGCTATAGGCCTGATAAACCTCGAGCATCGTGAACTCGGGATTGTGCCGCCGCGAGACCCCTTCATTCCGGAAGATCCGTCCGATTTCGAACACACGATCGAATCCGCCGACGAGCATCCGCTTCAGCCGTAGCTCCGTGGCGATACGCAAAAAGAAATCCACATCGAGTGCGTTGTGGTGCGTCACGAAGGGTCGGGCGGCGGCCCCGCCCGCGGTTGCCTCGAGCACCGGGGTCTCGACTTCCAGGAACTTCCGTTCCTCCAGAAAGCGGCGGATGTGGGAAACGATGCGTGAGCGCTGCATCAAACGCCCGCTAGATTCCGCATTCACAATCAGGTCGAGATAGCGCTGACGGTAGACCTGCTCCGGATCGCTCAGTCCGTGCCATTTCTCCGGCAGTGGCCGCAACGCCTTGGCGACCAGGGTCGTACTTTCCACCCGCACGGTGACTTCGCCGGTCTTGGTTTTGAAGAGTGTGCCCCGCGCGCCGAGAATGTCGCCCAAGTCCAGCTTCTTGAAGGCGGTGTAGGCGTCGTCGCCGATCACGTCCTTCTTCACGTAGAGCTGAATCTGGCCCTGCTGGTCGAGAATCTTGACGAACTGACTCTTGCCCATGTCCCGGATGACCACCAAGCGTCCGGCCACCGCCACGTTGACCGTGTTGTCCTGGCCATCGACATAAGCCCCAAGAGCTTCCGCCGAGAAGTGCGTCGTCGCAAAGTTGGCCCGAAACGGGTCGGCGCCCGCTGCTCGCAGTTCCGTCAGCTTAAGCCGGCGCACCGCATGTTGGTCGTGGGAGATGTCTTGGGAAAGGTCGCTCATGGAACGGAACCGCGCACCGTGAAGGTCGCTCTTCCCCGGCGCAAACGGATTCTGTCTGTGCGCCGGTTCCGATTTTTCCCGCGCGACGCACTTTCGGATCGCACTCGCGAGCGCCTGGTTGTCCACTGCGGTTCTCGCGTCACGGCTGCACCGCTTATCTTCCTTTTGTCCAGGCTGCCGGCCCGAACGCTCAATCCTCCGCTGCATGGATGCCCGCCAATTTTACCTGAAAGCCAGCGACTACGGAATGCCCAGCCGCGAACAATTGGCCGCGATGCGGATCTGGGATTCGCACTGGCATGGTTTTCAAAGCAGTCCCGATCCGATCGCCCAATTTCACGAGACGATGTTTTACGTCGAACGCATGGGCATCGAACGCGTGGTGGCGTTCGACGTCGGTGGCACGTGGCAGCAGCCGCTCCAGGACACGAAGTTCGAAGCGGGCAAACTGGAAATCCTGCAAAAGCGGCAGGACCGTGTCTCCGGAATCATTCCCATCGAGCCCTCTTATCCGGACAAGAGCCTGGCCAAAATGGAAAGGTGGATCACCAACGGCCCGTGCATTGGCATCAAATACGCCGGCGGCAACGAAGCGGGCATTTCCTGCGCGCACCCCAATAATGATCTCATCATCAAGCGGGCGATCGAACTCAAGGCGGTCGTCTACATCCACACCTGGTTGAAAGTCGGCGGCAAACCGCGGTTGCCCGGCGGCGGCAATCTTCCTGGCGAATCGACGCCCATGGATGTCACCGCCCTCGCGAAACGTTACCCGAATCTGGCGCTGATCTGCGGGCACTCGGGGGGCGATTGGGAACTCGCGGCGCGCGCGATCCGGCCTTACCCGAATGTTTTTCTGGAATTCACCGGCTCCGATCCGCATTCCGGCTCGATCGATTACGCCGTCCATCAACTGGGCGTGGATCGCATCGTGTGGGGCGGGCATGGACCCTCGCGCAGTTTCGCCACCGAGATCGGCAAAGTGCTCGATACCAACCTAAGCGACGCGGATCGCTTCAAGGTGTTCGGCGGAAATTACCGCAAGATCGCGGCTCCGATTTTTCGTGAAAAGGGTTTGAAGCTCGCGCTTTAATTACCCGCATATTCGTTTCCTCTCCCACCGGTTTTCCCTCCCCGACCATGAATCCAATCGATCGACGCAGCTTTCTCAAAGGTTCCCTGCTGACGGGCGCTGCCCT
>JBEENF010000097.1:0-10509 GCA_041192325.1 Verrucomicrobiota bacterium | reverse complement strand
GCGTTATCGATTGGCCCCATTTTCTCGTCGGTTTGCGGCGCGCCGGCTATACGCATGTGTTGGATTTCGATAACACCGAGAAGACGGCAACGCTGACCCTCCTGACCGGAGCCGCCAGGCGAGCGACCTTCAACCGGGAGCGCAGCCGATTCCGATATCGCTTTTGTTATTCCCACACGGCGGTCTTGACGGATGTTTTCTACCACACGAACCACATCACCGAAACGTATCTGGCCCTAGCCAACGCAATTGGGATTCCGACCGTTTCACGTGAAGTGCGACTGGTCCCACGCCCGCCGGATCTGGCCGTTGCGCAACGCATCGCACCCCGCGGTGGAAAAAAGATTCTGGTCCACCCAGGTTCTCGCGTTTCGTCTCGAATCTGGCCACCCGAACGTTTCGCCGCGGTCTGCGACCGGTTGCAGGACGAACTCGGCGCGCAAGTTTTCCTGACGTGCGGACCCGGTGAGCAATCACGCCTCGACGAAATCCGCCAGCATGCGCGGACCCATTTAATCGCTCTGCCTGCCGCGCGGAACGTGGCAGAGTTTGCCGCCCTCGCAGCGCAGTTCAAAGTGTTTTTGTGTCACGACAGCGGCCCTATGCATGTTGCTGCTGCCGTGGGCACGCCCGTGGTTGCGCTTTTAGGGTCCCAAAATGCCACGGTTTGGGGGCCGTTGGGGGAAGGCCATACGATTCTCCAAACACCCTTGCCCTGCGCCTGCATCGGTAATGCCGCACCGACTCCGTGCGATCGCGCGAATTCGTATCGGAATTATTGCGTGCAAATGTTGAGCGTCGACGAGGTTTATCGCGCGGTGGCAGCGCGAGTATAGCGCATTGCTTCTCGTCGGCTCGGCGGGCTACCTGCGGAAGGCCACAATCGTCCCCGCAACACCAACGATCTCGGAAAATTCGCCGGCTTTGATGGTTTCAAAAATTGCCCGCGTGACGCCTTGTGCGCGGCTCCCAAAATCGTGAAACGCAAGCACCCCGCCACGCTTGAGCAGCGGGAGCCAGGCGGATATGTCCGCCTGGCAGGCTGCATACGAATGATCACCATCCACAAATACGAAATCCGCCAGGATTCCGTTGGTTCTGAACTGCCCCGCGTAAGCCAGCGAATCGCTGACGATCGGCCGGACGCGATCCGAAAAACCAAGCGCGGCAACATTGCGCTGGAAGGCAGGAAGGGTGCTGTCGCTGCCGATCTGCCGGAAGTAGCGCTGGTACCAAACGACATCCTCAGGGCAGGTGGAAAATCCTTGGAAGTTGTCGACGGCCGAAATTTTCGGCGAAGCGCCCTTCAGCCCGCCGGCGATAAAACATGTGGACGCTCCCGTCCATGAACCAATCTCGACAACGACGGCGTCCGGGGGCAAGTCGTTGGCCAATTGAAACAAATAGCCACGCTCGACCAAGCTCCCCATATCGTCGTCGCGAAATTGGGCCGCTATCCTGCGGAACTCACGCCAGTTAAGATCAGGGCGCTTCTTCTGCGCGCCACGCAAATAGCGCCCGCACTTGAGCGCGAAGCGCGCATCCCGCACGAAAGGCCAGTGTTTGAATGACATGTAAAGGAATGGGCATTCTGGTTCTTTGAACTTCACCAAACTGGCCCAGTTAGGCTCGACCTCTGGGCTAAATGCGCGCCATCGTCAACTTGGACCCACCGTCACAACGATGCCACTCCCACGCACTTCTATCCTTCCAGACGCGCGTATTTCGCGAAGCCTTGACGGGGCATCCACCCACTGCCGCTGGCTGGCACGTGAGCAATATCCTAGCGAATCATGCACTCGCGGATGGAATGTGCCGGCCGGCCCTGTGCCCAATTGATGGACGCTCCATCCGCATCCATTAAGGTAACTGTCGCGATTCCAACCTACAATCGCGCCGATTTCCTGCGGCAGGCATTAGCCGGGTTGGTCAGACAAAAGTTCCCTGCCGGGCCGTTCGAGATAATCGTCATCGACAACAACTCGGCGGATCATACCCGCGCGGTGGTTGAGGGTTTTGCCGCGCATGAGCGGGCTCCTCGATATGTGCACGAACCCCTGCAGGGCTTGGATCACGCGCGCAATCGCGCGATCGCTGAAGCTCGCGGCGAAATTCTGGTGTTTGTGGACGACGACATCCTGGTGGAGCCAGACTGGCTGGAGCTGCTGTGCATGCCCCTGATGGGGGACGCGGAACGACGCATTGGCGCCGTGGGGGGCGAGGTCATTCCCGTTTTTCCCGACGGGCGTCCCGAGTTGATCAACGAATGGCATGCTCCGCTAGCGTTCCGGACTGAGCCAGGCCCCATTGCGCCAAAGCATTGCCCGATGGGCGCGAACGTGGCGTTCCCCAGATGGATTTTTCAAGAGCTGGGATTTTTTCACACTGCGCTTGACCGGATGCCGGGGAAATATTTCGCCGGCGGAGAGAGTGAGATGATTCGGCATATTCGCGCGGCAGGCTTGGAAGTCTGGTTCGCTCCCAACGCGGTGGTGCGTCACCAGATACCCGCGGACCGCACCACATTTCGCTACGCCGCGCGCCACGCGTTCGACTCCGCGCGTTCCCGTGTGATTGTTCGTTCCAAGCAAAAGGGCGCGGGCGCCTATCGGGCAGTCCGGTTTGTGGCCAACTTGGGCAAGGTATTTGGGTTCCGATCCACCGCCGCCAAGAAGGCCGCGGTACGTGTATGGCGGTCTTGCGGATATCTTTACCAAATTGTATTGTTGAGCCGGAGTGAAGATGGTGCCCCGCTTGCAGACCACCGAGGATTACGATGCCCTCGTCCCTCCAGTCCTTCCCTTCCTTTTGAACCCGCCACCACCCCTGTCGCTCGTAATCGTAGCGAAAAATGAGGCCCACAATCTTGCGCGCTGCCTCGCCAGCGCAGAGGGATGCGTGCAGGAGATGGTGGTCGTGCTTAACGATACGACGGACGGTAGCGAAGAGGTCGCACAAAAGGCAGGGGCCAGGGTATATCACCTCCCCTGGCAGGGATACCGTGACACTAAAAATGCGGCCCTCGCCCTCGCTTCGTTCGATTGGGTGCTGTCACTCGATGCGGACGAAGAACTTTCGCCGGATTTGCGCGAGACGCTATCCCACTTCCTGGCCAATGATCCCAATCGGTTTTCCGGCGCGCGATTTCCAAGGAAGGCTTGGTTCATGAATCGCTGGATTACACACGGCGACTGGTATCCCGACTACGGCCTGCGGCTGTTTCGGCGGTCATCCGCAAAATGGGGCGGAGACCAGTTCGTGCACGAGAAGATCGACTGCGACGGGCCGGTGGCGACATTGAGGGGAGATCTGCACCACTACTCGTCTCCCACCATGGCGTCTCACGTGGGCAAGATCGTCCATTTCGCCGAGCTGTTTTGGCGGCAGCAGCAGGCGCGTGGCACAAGTTTCTCACTGCGGGCCGCGCTGCTTCGTCCGCCGTGGAGGTTCTTCCGGGGTTATGTGATCAAGCGTGGATTCCTTGACGGCTATCCGGGGTTTTACCTCGCCGTTGCGAACGCGTTTGCGACCTTTGTCCGTTACAGCCGCCTCTACGAGGAACGCACTCCCTCGACCGCGCTAATCCGCGACAAATAGCAGGGCTGTTTTGACTTTGTTCAACCGCCGGGCGCCGTGCGAGAATGCTTTTGATGGCCGAAGAACCTCATCCTTTTAGCAAACTCGCTGAGGAGCTGGTTGGAGATTTGAGAGGGATTCCCTTCGACGAGCCGAAACGCTCCAAGAAGAGGCCCGCGCAACCCTTGGCTGCGGTTGTAGAGCAACTGATGCAGGCTCACCAGATTGGACGTTCCTCGCCCGAGCAAACCATTCGGGAGCAGTGGACCGCTCTGGTGGGAGCCGCGAACGCGACGTATTCACATGCAGTCCGCATTGAACGGAATCGGCTTCTCGTCCTCACGCTCCACGCCGTGGTTCGCAACGAACTTTTCCACCACCGCGAGGAAATCATGACACGGATCCGGCAATTGCCGGGGTGCGCAGACATTAAATCCCTCAACCTACGCAATGGGTGAGGGTTGCCCGTGTTTCCCAGCCGGCAATGGAAGGGGGAAATTGACCTTATTTTGAGGACCGTTGTGCTCAGGATCCCCTGCTTTATTGCCCCAAATTTTCGCTTGCGCGGCACGGCGCAATTCCGGAATCTGCCCCCTTGCGTCAGTGGATGCCCGCCGGTTGCGGGTGCCCACCATGACTGGTCTGGCATCCCGCCGGATTGGAACGGTGACGCCGGCTTCACCCGATTTCCATTCGGGCCAAGCGGGTGGCACGGGGCCTGCAAAGGTCCCCTACAGTCGTGAATCAAAATACCAAACCATGTCCACCACAGTCGTTAAACCCGAAATCATAGCAGAATACAAAACCCACGAGAAGGATACCGGCTCGTCCGAAGTCCAAGTAGCGCTCCTGACCGCCCGGATCAATCATTTGACCGAGCATCTGCGTACGCACCGCAAAGACTTTCACTCGCGCCGCGGGCTCCTGCAGATGGCTTCCCGCCGTCGCAAGCTCCTCGATTATCTTAAACGGCACAACTTGCCGAAATATAACGAGCTGCTGCAGAAGCTGCACCTTCGCAAATAGGCTTTCGTCTAACGGGCGACCCGATCCGCGGGTCGCCCGTTGTCGTTACTGACGCTCGGTAACAGAGCGGGACATTTCCGTTTGCCGCCTCGCGGCCTGCCGGGACGGCAAACGGAAATCTCTCGCGCCTGAACGAGCTGACTGCAGCGGGGTTTGTTAAAATTAGCGTCCCGCGGCGGCACTATGCCGCCGCTGCTTCCGCCCAGCGGAAGCCCCGGGCCTGGCCAGTTGCGTGTCGCTGGCCGCGCCCTTCCCATCCGCCGACACCGTCCGTATCCGAAAATATCCGTCGAAATGAATCAGAAACACATTGTTACCGTGCCCACTCTCGGGATCACGTTCTCCACCGGCACTTATGCCCAGCTCGCCAATGGCGCCGTCAACGTTTGCGTGGGCGAAACCAACGTCTTCGTCACCGCTTGTGTCGCGCACAACATGCGTCCCGGCCAGGACTTTTTTCCTCTCACTGTCGACTATCGCGACAAGTATGCCGCCGCCGGCCGCTTCCCCGGTGGATATTTCAAGCGGGAAGGTCGTCCCTCCGAAAAAGAAATCCTCACCTCCCGTCTTTGCGATCGTCCGTGCCGCCCCCTCTTCCCGGAAGGATTCCTGAACGAGGTGCAGATCATCGGTCAGCTGATGTCTGCCGACCAGCTGAATGATTCGGACATCCCGATGGTGAACGGAGCCAGCGCGGCACTCGCCATCTCCGACATTCCATGGCATGGGCCCATCGCCGCAGTGCGCGTCGCCCTGATTGACGGTCAGTTCCTCGCGAACCCCACGATTGAGCAGATGTATTCCTCGTCGCTCGACCTCATCTACGTCGGCAACGAAAAAGACATGCTGATGATCGAAGGCTCCGCGGACCAACTGCCGGAGGAAGAATTCATCAAGGCGCTGGAATTCGGTCACCAAGCCATTCAGCCCATCATCGTGGCCATCAAGGAATTGGTCCGTCTCGCCGGCAAAGCCAAAGCCACTTTCCCTCTCGTCGGGGCCACCGCGGAGGCGCGCGCGATCATTGAACGCGTCGTTCCCGCCGAACGTCTCGCGGGCGCCATCTTCGGCAAGGAAAAAGCCGCGCGGAGCCTCGCGGTAAAAATGTTAAAGGAAGAGGCCAAGGTCGTCCTCGTCTCCGAGCTCGGCGAAGGCAAATTCACCGACGTCGACCTGAATGTCGTGTTCGAGGATCTTCAGTACAAGGCCTACCGCAAAACGGTCCTGGAACGTGGCGTGCGCGCCGACAACCGCGACGCGAAAACGGTTCGTCCTTTGCATGCCGAAGTCGGTGTGCTGCCGCGCGTGCACGGTTCCGCCACCTTCCAACGCGGGGACACGCAGAACATCGCCATCGTTACCCTCGGCCCCACGAAGGAAGCCCAGGACATGGACGGCCTCACTGGTGGCGCCACCTCGAAGAGCTTCATTCTCCATTACAACTTCCCGCCGTTCTCGGTGGGTGAAACCGGCCGTTTCACCGGCCCGGGTCGCCGCGAAATCGGCCACGGCGCGCTCGCCGAGCGTTCGCTCGTTCCGGTGCTGCCGCCGGAAGATGCGTTCCCCTACTCCATTCGCGTAACGTCGGAAATCATGGCGTCGAATGGTTCGACTTCCATGGCCTCGATCTGCGGCGGCTGTCTTGCCCTCATGGATGCCGGTGTTCCGATTATCGCTCCGGTCGCAGGTATTTCCTGCGGCCTGATGACCGAGAACGGCCCGGATGGCTCCATCACGAAGTGGACCACCATCACCGACATCCTCGGGGAAGAGGACCATTTCGGCGATATGGACTTCAAGCTCGCGGGAACGACCAAGGGCATCACGGGTTTCCAGCTCGATCTGAAGATCAATGGTCTGCCCTTTGAAATCGCGAAGACCGCGATCTTCCAAGCTCGCGACGCACGCATCGAAATTCTCAAGGTCATGCTCGCTTCGCTTCCCGCGCCGCGCGCTGACCTCAGCAAGTTCGCTCCGCGCATCCAGACAATTCAGATCGATCCCGAAAAGATCGGCCTGCTCATCGGACCGGGCGGCAAGACGATCCGCCGCATCACGGAGACCACCGGCGCACAGATCGATATCGCCGAAGACGATTCCGGCAAGGTGTTCATTTACTCGAACAACGGCGACGCGATGGCCCGCGCCATTGCGGAGATTGACGGCCTGTGCGGCGGCGGTTCCGGTCCCGGCGGTGGCGGCGGTGGCGTCGCGATCGAGGTCGGCAAACTCTACAATGGCCGTGTGACTGGCATCAAAGAGTTCGGCTGCTTCGTTGAATGCACCCCCGGCAAGGAGGGCCTTTGCCATATCAGCGAGCTGGCCGATTTCCGCGTTCGCCGGACCGAGGACGTGATTAAAATGGGAGAGATGATCTGGGTAAAATGCATCGGCATTGACGAACGCAGCGGCAAGGTCCGCCTCTCGCGCAAAGCGGCGATGAAGGAAATGGAAAGCCAGGCGCAAGTCGCTTCTCCTGCGACCACCGGCACGCCTTAGTTGAGCGTCTCGGGGGGCGCATCCCTCCGCCAAATTCCAAGCCGCAACGCAAGTTGCGGCTTTTTCTTTTGCACCGGCCGACCCTTCATGCGCGCCTGTTCAGATGCGATTTCTGGTCACCAACGATGACGGCATCGACAGTCTGTTCCTCCATGAGCTGGTGTTCGCGTTGCGAAACGCTGGACACGAGGTTTATGTCGTCGCGCCCAAACGCGAACAGAGCTGGATTGGGGCCGCCAAATCGCGCAACCGGCCGGTGCACGTCACGGCCGCCGATCGCGGGTTTGGTTGCCCAACTTGGATCGTCGATGGCACGCCAAGTGACAGCGTAAACATTGCGGTGGGTCACCTGCTGCCACGCGGGACCGCAATCGACGCGGTACTCAGCGGTATCAACGTTGGACTCAACGTCTCGCTCGGTTTTATTATCGCGAGCGGGACGGTGGCCGGGGCCTGGGAGGGCGCGTTGCACGGTCTGCCCGCGATCGCGTTTTCCCAAGATCTCACGATCGCGATATACGATCGCCTCAAAGCGGCCGGCAACATCCCCGACCCGGAGCTTCATGCGATATTGAAAATTTCCGCCGCCCACGCAGCTCGCCTGGCTCCGGAACTGACGGCAACAACTCCGCCGCGCTCGTTCATCGTGCACAACGTAAACTTCCCGCTGCCCTGCCGCCTGGATTCCGCCGTGCGTCGGACGGCGCCGGCCCAAGTCGTTGTGCCGGGACTGTTCAGTCCCGCCGCCGATGACGGAACACATCGCCTTATCTTTCGCCTCGGTGACGATCTTTCCCCCTTGGAGCCGCTCACGGATCGTGCGGCGCTCGCGTCCGGCTTTATCAGCCACACCGTGCTCGACTACAAAAAACTCGGCCAATAGGCGGGAACCCAGAATTACGGACTGTCCGCCCGATAAACTATACCGTTACGAAAAACGACCTCACGCTCTTCCACGGGCGTCTGTCGCGTCATGACCGGCCCGCCGCCCAGTCCGCCCATCCCGCCGCCGATTCCAACACCGATGGTGGGAACCACAACGGTGCCCAGTCCCCGGCCGGTGGCCACGCCGATCCCCACAGAGTTGCCGCCATATACGCCCCCGCCGCCCGGATACACCCCGCCACCACCTGGATATACGCCGCCACCGCCCGGATATATGCCGCCACCGGGATACACGCCCCCGCTGGGATAGGCCCCACTCGGATACCCGACGGGCGATCCCATGTCCTCTCCACCGCCCTTGCGGTAAATCCAGATCTCTTCCTCGCCCGGACCCGTGGACCGTGAAATCACTTCCGAGGGCTGCCCCCACGAAACGCGGACCATTTCGGGCGTCATGCCCACCTCCACTTTTCCATCGAGCACGGCCTGCTTAGTCTCGACGGGCCAGGTTTCGTAAGCCGCGCGGTTCTGGTCGATCCGGTTGATTTGCGGGGTGCCACAACCTGCGATGCCACCCGCCATCAACAATCCGAAAAAGAGTTGATGTATTCGATTCATTGCCGCCGGCCATAATACATGGAAGTGCCACCACGTAAAGTGATCGCTTTAATCTATCTTCCTGTTGCCTCACGCGCGCGCAAATCGCAGTGCTCCAAACCCCTCCGAATCCTGCGGGGTTCACCGAAGCATGGCGGTTTATTCGTCCACCGCTCATTCGGGTTTTCCCTCGGCAGGATTCTTCTGCTCGACAGCGCACCGTCTTCGCGCGCCTCCAACACGCTGAACGGCCGCGCCCGTCGCGCCTTCGCCTCGCTAATCTGCTGGAAAACCCACCTGCTCCGCGGGATGTTCGTGTATGATCGAAGTTGAAAAGCTTACGCGAGTATTCCGCACGTATAAGAAGCAGCCTGGCTTCTGGGGCGGCGTCACCGGACTTTTCAAACGGGACTTTGAGGAAACGGCTGCCGCAAAGGATATTTCCTTTTCCATCGCCGAAGGGGAATTTGTCGGCTTCCTCGGGCCAAATGGCGCGGGGAAGACCACCACGTTGAAAATGCTTTCCGGGCTGATCTACCCGACCAGCGGGTCAGCGCGAGTGGCGGGTTACGATCCAACGCGCCGCGAAAACGCGTATCGACGACTCTTCGCGCTGGTACTAGGGCAAAAAAATCAGCTCTGGTGGGACCTTCCCGCCATCGAATCATTCCACCTGCTGCGTGCGATATACGCGATTCCTCCGGACCAGTTTAAGGCGACGTTGGATGAACTGGTCACGTTGCTCGATGTGGGACGAAAGCTGAACGTCATGGTGCGCGAGCTCTCGCTCGGTGAGCGGATGAAGATGGAACTTATCGCCGCTTTGCTGCACCGGCCCCGCGTGTTGTTCCTCGACGAACCCACCATCGGGCTGGACGTGGTGTCACAAAAAGCCGTGCGTCAGTTTTTGCGGGACTACAATCGCCGACATCGGGTGACAATTCTCCTCACCAGTCATTACATGGCCGACATCAAGGAACTCTGTGAACGGGTGATCGTCATTCACAAGGGCCTCAAAATTCACGACGGGGCCCTCTCCAGCATCGAAAATGCCGGTGGCGCCAAAAAGAAAATCGTCACCTTTGTGCCGCAGCCCGGCGCTTTTCCTGACACCTGGCAATCCCGCCAAGGGGACACCCAACGTGGCGAAGATGGAAAGTTCACGTTGCGCGTTCCGGCGGAAAACATCGTGGCCGTGTCGCAGGAAATTCTCAGCGCCGGACCGGTGGCGGATATCACCATCGAAGACGTCCCGCTCGAGGACGTCATCGCCGAGCTCTTCACCACGCGCTAGTTCAGCAGCCAGTCGACGGCCGCGGTTTCCTTTTGGGCCACCTCCCCGGTAAAACGGGCGAGGGCACCGGCTGGCGCAGCACCGCGATACGCAACCTCGGCCACCTCGGGTATTTGGGGCTCGCCGGCGAGCCAGAGCGGATGCGGCGCATTGAGCGCCACTATGCCGGGCAGATCCAGATACTTCGAGCCGCCAGGCAGGAACAGCGGATCGCGGTAATCAAGCACCCGGCCGAAGCGAAAGCCGTTCGTCTCCACTACCGCCCGATCAATGGCGTCGCCGGCCAGGGCGCGCGCGGCGGCGACCACGGGACCGGCGCCGCGCCAACCCGCGACCACGACGGTCTTCGGCTGCGGATGCGAACCCGCCGCGGCATTGCGCAAAAAGGTCACGAGGGTGAGCACGTCATGGGTGCGCTGGGCGAAGAGGGCGTGATTGTAACCGAAGGTGTAGCCCGCAAATTCGCGCGGATTGGGCACGACACGGGTTTGTCTCACCGGCGTAGCGCCCTGAAAAAGCAGGTCGGCCCCGAGCACCGTCGCACCGCTCTGCACCAGCTTCATCACCGCGGCCTTGATACTCCCGTCGGCGTTGCGCAGCGCGGAGGCGCCCTCGTCATCCAGCCAGACGAC
>JBEENF010000096.1:0-10526 GCA_041192325.1 Verrucomicrobiota bacterium | reverse complement strand
CTTGCGCGCCGACTCTGGTCGAGCAGCGCGCAATCGCATTTTCCTTTTTGGCGCGCGGGGTTCAATGCCGAGCCGCGGATCACGGCGACGTGCGAGCAACACCCATTGCGCGGCATCGCGCTCGAAAAAGTCGGCCGATTCCGAAAGATGAGAGCCATTTCGACAGAACCGGATGTGGCGTCAAAGGGGGGAATTGTTCGCGCAGCGCGGGATGGTGGAAATGCTCCGTAACAACGAGAATGCCACGCCATGTTTCGTCACGGGCACAAAAGCACAGCATTAACTTGCCGCTCAAATATGCCGCCTTCGCGCCAAACATGGATCGGAGTACAAAGCCGGAATCGGATTCCAGAGGTTCCCACAGCCATTGGTGACGGTGGATCTGCCTGACCAGGCGTGAACTTTTTTCGTCGCGCGGAGGCAGGTTTTCACCGCCCGGGCGGCAATGCGCCCGACATCATCGCGTCTGTTCCAGTGGCAAATCGTGCAGTTTTAACTCGGGATTTTTTTCGGTGAAGTAACGCATCGTCCACTCATTGGGGAACAGTGCCACGGGCTGATCAAATTTGTCGGTTCCGAAACTTACGCCCGAAGCAACAATGAGGCGGGACGTATCCTTCAGCAATGGATGCGGCTCCAGCCACTTCAGGAGTGTCCAGGGAGTCGGCGTGAGCCGGGACTCCGCTCCGTATTCGCTCTGGAGCCGCCACTGCACCACTTCAAATTGCAGGGGGCCGACCGCGGCGAGAAGAGTAGCGCCGGGAGGCGCATTTCTCGCAAGGAACGACTGCACCACACCTTCTTGCAGGAGCTGTTCCAGTCCCGCGCGATATTTTTTCGCGTCGGCCGAAGTCGGATTGGAAATGTAAGTGAAGACTTCCGGCGGAAAACGCGGAATCTCATCGTACGCGATCGCCTTGTCCTCGCTGAGCGTATCGCCGATCCCAAACTCACTGTGGCCCACCAAACCGATGACATCGCCGGGCCACGCGACGTCGACCGTTTCACGCTCCTGACCAAAGAGTTTGTGCGACGAGGAGAGGCGCACGGTTTTGCCGGTCCGCTGATGTGTGACCATCATGTCCCGTTCGAACTTTCCCGAACAAATCCGCAAAAATGCGATGCGATCACGATGCTTGGGATCCATGTTAGCCTGAATCTTGAACACGAAACCCGAAAACTTTTCGTGCGTCACCGGCACGACTTGGCGCGGGGTGTCGGTCGCAGCGGGCAGGTCTGGTTTGGTAATCGTTACGCTGGAACGGGCGGCGGGAGGAACGGAATCCTGCAAAAAACCATCGAGCAAGAGTTGGATCCCAAAATTGTTTACCGCTGACCCGAAATAAACCGGTGTTTGTTTGCCAGCTCGCACGGCCGCCAAGTCAAACGGGTGTCCGGCGCCATCAAGCATCGCGAGTTGCTCTTTCACCTCACCGTAAGTGTAGTCGTCCAGCTTGTCGCGCACTGCTGGATCGTCCAAAGAGGCGACACTGACCGGAGCCTGAAACTTGCCTCCTGGCAAACGCTCGAACAGGTGCACCTGGCGGGTGCGGCGATCAAAAACTCCACGAAAGGAGGGCCCATTCCCCAAGGGCCAGATCACGGGAGACGATTGGAGTCCGAGCACCGTTTCCAACTCATCCAGTAATTCCAAAGCGTTCCGGGTCGGCCGGTCGCACTTGTTCATAAAGGTGAAGATCGGCACGCCGCGGCGGCGGCAGACTTCGAAAAGTTTTCGTGTCTGGGTTTCCACACCTTTTGCCGCGTCGATTACCATCAAGGCGGCATCAACGGCGGTGAGCACGCGATAGGTGTCCTCGGAGAAATCCTTGTGGCCCGGCGTATCCAGCAGGTTAACCGCGAAGCCCGAGTAGTCGAATTGCAGCACCGTCGAACTGATCGAAATGCCGCGCTGCTTTTCCAGCTCCATCCAATCCGATGCCGTGGCCCGCTGGTTTTTGCGCGCGGTGACGGCGCCGGCGAGATGGATCGCGTTACCGTAAAGAAGGAATTTTTCCGTCAACGTCGTCTTACCGGCATCGGGGTGCGAGATGATCGCAAACGTGCGACGGCGGGCGATTTCGGCGGTGGGAGACATGGGAGGGAGCAAGGTCGGGACGAGAGACGAGCGAAGCCGGAGAGCAAACTGGGCGCGAGCCGGGGTGGGAAGCGGAAAAATAATTGCGCGGGCGCGAAGGTTGGATGTGTTTCTTGGCCCATGAGAAAGGCCGTCAGGATTGTCGGATATCTCATCGTCACGTTCGTGGCAATGTTGGTCGTGGCGGCGGTCACCGTATTTTGGCGAAGCAGCTCGGTGTTGAAGAAATCTTACTCGGTCGCCGCGCGTACCGTGGCATTGCCGACAGATTTATCCACGCTCGCGCGAGGCAAATACCTCGCCGAAACCCGGGGTTGCAATGACTGCCATGGGAAAGACTATGCCGGGGGACAGGTGATCAACGATGCGGCGATGGGCGTGTTGCATGGCCCGAACCTTACTCGCGGACGTGGAGGTAGAATTGCGGCGTTTAAGGACGAGGATTGGATTCGCGCCATCCGGCATGGCGTGGGACTCGACGGTCACGGGCTACTCATCATGCCATCCGAAGAGTACGCCCATCTTTCAGATTCCGATCTGGGAGCGCTCATCGCGTTTTTGAAGAGCGTGCCTGCGGTGGATCGCGAACGCACCCCGACCTCGCTGGGACCCGTGTCTCGGGTATTGTTGACGGTCGGTAAAATGAAACTTGCGGCCGAAACCATCGATCATGCCAACGTCAAGCCTGCCGCGATCGTCCCCGCTGTGACGGTGGAGTACGGGCGTTATGTCGCGCATGGATGCACGGGCTGCCACGGGAGCAATTTCTCGGGCGGGAAGATCGAAATTGGACCGCCCAACTGGCCTCACGCCGCGAATTTAACACTTCACCCGAGCAGTCGCTTGTCGAACTGGAGCGAGAGCGATTTTATCAAAACCATGCGCACGGCCACGCGACCGGACGGCACGGAAATTAATCCCGTGATGCCGCGGATCTTCGGGCAATTGGACGACACCGACCTTAAGGCACTCTGGGCTTTTTTTAAGACAACTCCTCCCGCGGCCACCGGAGCGCGGTAAACGTTACCCGGGGGAGCCGCGATTCAGCTGGCTCGAGCAGGATGGGTTCGAATCGATGCTGATCGGGCCCGGACTTGGGCGCCCCTGCTCGGAATGTCTTTTTGGGCCGGGGCCGGCCATATTCCCATGGCTAATGTAGGCGAATCACGGATTTTGGTACGCCCCATAACGGGTATGCTGGTCCCCATGTTGTCCACGACAGAGCTATTTTGGACAGGTGTGGCGGCGGTCTATGGCACCGGCTTGATGATCATGGTGTTTGGGCTCGTTACCGCCCCCGAAGGGCATGAGGACTCGGATGGGTTTCACTCGGATGGGACAAATCTGCCGCCCTGAGGCCGCAAGATTTCGCTTCTGTCGCGCTAAGCCGCGGTGATGATGACCGCTCATGTCACCGCCTGCGCCGCAGCTTAAACTTAAACCCAACGCCAAGCCCCGCGTGCTCTCCGGACACCCGTGGGTGTTTGCGAACGAAGTGGAGTCCTTGCTGCCGTCGCAGTGGGACGGGGAAACCGTGGAATGCCGCGACCGTACCGGACGGTTCATCGGGACGGGCATCTATAATTCAAAGTCCCAGATTATTTGGCGGCGAATCAGCCGCGATCGCGTCGCGCTCGACGAGGCTTATTTGCGGGAGGCGTTGCAGCGGGCTGTCGCGCGACGCAGTGCGGCGGGCGCGCGACGTCTCGTCTGGAGCGAATCCGACGATCTTCCAGGGGTGGTGGTCGACCAGTTTGGCGACACGCTCGTGCTCCAACTGCAAACGATGGCGATGGAGAAGCGCAGTGGCTTGTTGGGCGACCTGCTGGGCGAGCTGCTGCAGCCGGCGGAAATTATTTTTCGCAACGATGCGCCCATTCGCCGGCTCGAAGGATTGCCCTTAGATGTGCACACCCGATCGGGGCGCGTTTGGGAGCCGCGCTGGGTGGAGATCGATGGATTCGAGTACTGGCTGGATTTGCAGAACGGACAAAAAACCGGCTTCTATCTGGATCAGCGCGCGCAGCATGCAGCCGTGGCAAAGTATTGTCGCGGGGTTCGCGTGTTGGACGCGTTCTGCAACCAGGGCGCGTTCGCGCTCCATGCGTCGCGCGCCGGCGCCGCCACCGTGCTCGGCTTGGACAGCGCGGAGGACGCCATTGCGGCCGCGCGGAGCAATGCGGCGCGTAATCAAGCTCAAGCCGAATTTCAGGCGGTGAACGTTTTCGATTGGTTCAACGACCCGGCGCGCGCGAGCGAGCCGCTTTGGGATGTAATCGTGCTCGACCCGCCGCCGTTCGCGAAATCGAAGAGCGCGCTGGAGGGGGCATTGCGCGGCTACAAGGAAATCAATCTTCGCGCTTTACAGCGTCTCGCTCCCGGGGGTGTCCTGGCTACCTATACTTGTTCGCACCACATGCAGGACGCTGAGTTGCGTGGAGTGCTCGCGGCAGCGGCGGGTGACGCGCGGAAGAAGTTGCGGGTGTTGGAATGGTGTCATCAGCCGCCGGATCACCCGGTTCTCGTAAACATGCCGGAGAGCGAATACCTCCGAGGTTATATTGTTCGGGCGGGGCGATGACGCGACGATTGAAGCCCCGCCGCTTTGCGGCATGGATGCCGTCAGGTCTGGCCCCGAGCCCCCCCTGATTGCTGACGACGAGCCGCACGTCCGCGCCTTCCTGAGGCTCGGGTCAAAGGAATTGAATGAGACAGCGTGGGAGGCGACTGAGTCTTGTTCGAAATCCATCTGCCCGTCGTGAACGGACAAGGGAAGAGTCCACGGAAGATGGAACCTAGCGCCGCAGCTTTTCGAGTTGCCGGCGCGTGGCTCTCGTTTCGTCGAGCTGCTTCTGCAGTTCCTGCTTTTCTTCCTTCGTCCGGGCGCGACCCATCGCCTCGATCATATCGCGTTCCATTTCCATCAAACTGACCCGCTCCTGCGCCACGGATTCACGATGTTTGTTGGATTCGCCCCCGAAAATGGAAAGGACAGACGAAACCTTGGAGTCGTTGAGCGCACGGTCGGTCTCCGTGGACGTGGTGTTCTTCTTCTCGCGCGCGATCTCTTGTTCCTGGAGCTGAATCTGACGGTGCGTTTCAGTGATGCGGTTCTTGCGCACCTCCACTTGGGGCAGAACGGTGGCTCCTTCGCCCTTGCCTGACGGGAGGGGTTGCGCTGGCGGCTTTGGGGCCGCGGTTATCGCCGGAGTCGTGGTTGGCGTTGCGGTCGATGCGCTGACAGTTTCCGGCGCTTTGCCTTTTCCGTTCTTCGGGACGGCGGGGCGCGTCGGAATCAGCGGCATTTTTTTTGCCTCCTCATTCGCGCGAGCTCGGAGAACCTCTTTCATATGAGAACTCGGAGGCGACTCTTCCGCCGCAAAGAATGGCTGCCCCATGGTGAGCCCCAGAACGGCAAGTGAGAGCAAACGGTGATTCATGAGAGCAGCACGAAAAGCTAGCCAATGAGTCGGAGGTGTCGAGGGCGCGGACCGGCCGCTGCCCGGGCGCCGAAAGAAGAGGAGCGGCCTGAAGACCGCTCCTCGTTGTCTTCGGCGTCGAAGGCCGCTCAGACGCCCTTCATTTTGCCGCCGTAGATGGCGCTGGCGCCCAGTTCCTCCTCGATCCGCAGCAACTGGTTGTATTTGGCCACGCGGTCGGTCCGGCAGAGGGAGCCGGTTTTGATTTGGCCCGCGTTAGTGGCCACCGCGATATCCGCGATTGTGACGTCTTCAGTCTCGCCGGAGCGATGGGAGATGACCGCGGTGTAGTTGGCTTCCTTCGCCATCTCCACGGCGTCCAAGGTTTCGGTCAGTGAACCGATTTGATTCACTTTAACCAGGATCGAATTGGCGGTGCCGGTTTCGATTCCCTTTTTCAGAAAAGAGGTGTTGGTGACGAAGAGATCGTCCCCGACCAACTGCACTCGATCGCCGATTGCATCCGTGAGTTTTTTCCACGTGGTCCAGTCCCCCTCCGCGCAGCCATCCTCGATGGAGACGATGGGGTATTTGGCGACGAGCTTCTTGTAAAAATCGACCATGTCGTCACCGGAAAGGACAGCGCCCGAGGACTTCTTGAACACGTAGCTTTTCTTTTCCTTCACGTAGAATTCAGACGCCGCGACATCGAGCGCGAGGTTGATGTCCTTGCCCAGCTTGTAGCCGGCGCTTTTCACTGCGAGCGCGATCGCGTCGAGTGCCGCCTCGGTGGATGCCAATTTGGGCGCAAACCCGCCTTCGTCGCCGACGGCGGTGGCAAGTCCTTTTTCTTTCAAGACTTTCTTGAGGGAATGAAATACTTCACAGCCCATGCGCAGACCTTCCGAGAAGGACTTTGCGCCGGTCGGCATGATCATAAACTCTTGAAAATCGATCGGAGCGTCAGAATGGGCCCCACCGTTCATGATGTTCATCATCGGCACCGGAAGCACCTTGGCGTTGGGACCACCCAGATATTTGTAGAGCGGCTGACCCAAGGCAGCGGCGGCGGCATGAGCCGTGGCAAGCGAGACCCCGAGGACGGCGTTGGCTCCGAGTTTCGATTTGGTGCTGGTGCCGTCCAGCTTGATCATGGCGCGATCAATGCCGACTTGATCGCACGCGTCGTGGCCAATCAACGCGGGGGCGATCTTGGTCTTTACGTTCGTCACCGCTTTCTGAACGCCCTTGCCGAGATAACGGGTCTTGTCGCCGTCGCGTAGCTCGATGGCTTCATGTTCGCCTGTGGAGGCGCCAGAAGGCACGGCGGCGCGGCCGAGATGGCCTGACGCGAGTCGTACGTCGACCTCGACAGTCGGATTTCCGCGGGAATCGATGATCTCGCGAGCAGTAATGGCGGTGATGGTGGTGTTCATGCGTGGAAAGAATGGGCCGACCCGAGCTTCGGAGCCCCGGTCGAAAAACAAAAGGGACTGGAGGATGAAGCACGCGCTTTGCCGAGGGGAAGGCGAAAGTAGCGCTGTTGCGCGCCGCATGTTTCGTAGTATGGCCCGCTTTTTAACGCAGCGCGAAGCACTTGATCGGCGCCTGGCGCCCACTTACGATCTGGCCAATTCACCCCATTACCAAGGACCACACCTGGGTTTAAGTGTCCCCGTCGTGTCGCTGGTGGAAGATCGGCAGCAAGTCGTTTCGGGATGTCGCGTTAATTAGTTTCGGTACTCTTCAGTTTTTCCCGCAGATAAGGCGCCGTGGGGCTCCGCTTCGCTTTCAACAGCCCTCGGAGCTCTCCCTGATACATGAGTTCGCCGCCGGCGGGACCACCCACTGGACCCAATTCGACGATGTAGTCTGCTTCGGCGAGCACATCCAAGTGATGTTCGATCACGACAACCGTGTGCCCCTGATCGACGAGCGAATGAAGGACCCGGATTAGTTTTTCGCAGTCGCTGAGGTGGAGTCCGATGGTCGGCTCTTCGAGCAGGTAAAGGTTGCGCGGCAGGTTGCCCCGGCTGCGTTCGCGATACGTCGCGAGCCCCGCGGAAAGTTCCGTGACCAGTTTCAGCCGCTGCGCTTCGCCACCCGAAAGGCTGGGCGAACTCTGCCCGAGCGTAAGATAGCCCAGCCCGCAATCGACCATGAGCTGACACACTTGGGAAAGCTGCGAATGAAAATCAAAGAACTCGGCCGCTTCTTCGAACGTGAGTTGCAGCACTTGCCCGATATTTTTGTTCTTCCAAGTGAGATCCGACAGCTCCGCACTATAACGTAAACCGCGACAGTCGTCGCATGGCAGGTAAGTGTCTGGCATGAAGGCCATCTCGAGTTTGATGCGTCCAGCGCCTTCACAGGTGGCGCAGCGCCCCCCGGTCGTGTTGAACGAAAATCGCGATGCGGTATAGCCGCGAATCTTTGACTCGGGCAGGGAAGCAAAGAACTGCCGCACTTGATCGAAGATGCCGAGGTAGGTGGCGGGAGTGGATCGCGGAGTTTTGCCGATGGGCGATTGGTCAACCTCCACGACCCGTTTGAAATCCGCGGCGCCGCGAAGCTCGCCGAAGGGCAGCGACGGGCGCGGGGTAAGCAGTAAGGCCTCATCGACGCTGAACCCCGTCGCTTTGACGAATTCCCGGCCACTTAGCTTGGTCTTGCGCGCGGCAATGGCGTGGCTGACGGCCGGATGCAGCACGTCGCGAAAAAGCGTGGATTTTCCGGCGCCACTCGGACCGGCCACCATGATGAGGCGTCCGAGTGGCAGTCGGAGATCGAATCCCTTCAAGTTGCGAAACGTCACATTCGTTAATTCCAGCCAATCGCGGTGGAAGGGTGCGGGTCCGCTGGGTTGCTTGTTTTTGAGCAAGGCGCGGACCGGACGAGTGGCCGCGAGGGCGTTTGATTTTACCGGGCGATACTCACCGCGCAGCGGATGCGCGATGCCCTTGGCCAGAAAAATACCGGTGAGCGATTTGGCGCTGGCTTTGATTTCCGCGGGAGTGCCGTTGGCCAATAATTCTCCGCCGTGGATTCCCGCCCCGGGGCCGAGATCAATGATGCGATCGGCGCGAGCCATCAGCTCCTCATCGTGCTCGACGACGAGCAGCGTGTTGCCCTTGTCGCGCAGTGCCTCAAGGGTCTCGATTAGCCGGTCGTTGTCCCGCGCATGCAAACCGATGCTGGGCTCGTCCAAGACGTAAAGCACGCCGGAGAGATTGGAGCCCAGCTGAGCAGCGAGGCGGATGCGCTGGGCTTCGCCGCCGGAAAGTGTTTCTGTCGGCCTATCCAGCGCGAGGTATGCCAGCCCGACGTGATCCAGAAACTTTAGCCGCTCTTCGATTTGGGGCACGATGTCCCGCACGATGAACTTGCCGCGGGCATCAAGCTGGAGACTGCGCAAATGAGCGAGCAGTTGGGCAGGCGTGCTGCTCAAGAGTTCGGGCAACGAGAGGGAAAACGTCGACGAGGCCGCGCCCCGCGGCGACTTTCCGAGCGCAGAGCCTCCGGGTTCAATCGCCCGCTTACCCTTAAAATGCAGCTTCACCGCGCGCCCGACGCGATTCAGGCGCGCACCATGACACTCCGGACAAGGTTGTCCTTCCTCCGACATGTCATCGGCCGAATCCACCCCAAACTCACGCAGGCGGGCAGCCGGGTCGTCGTCGTCGTCCTTCGGTTCGAGCATCCAAGGGAAAATCCGCCCATGGCCCCGGCAGGTGGGACACCAACCTCGGGGCGAATTAAACGAGAAGTTCTTCGGATCGAGTTCCGGAAACGATTCCCCGGTCTCGATATCGGTGCGGGTGGTGGAGAACCAGGAGAGAATTTCGTTCTGCGGCGTGAGTAGGAAGCAAGCGCCTTTGCCAATGCGCAGTGCGGTGTCGAGCGCCGCACCGGCACGCGCTTCCGTTTTAAGATCGGCGACGACCACCTCGACATCGTGCTCCTTGTAGCGATCCAATTTTTGGAACGCGTCAACCAACGTCAGCCGCCCGTCTGCGCGCATCAGCGTAAACCCCTGGTTGCCGATCCAGGTGGCGATGGGTTGATGGTGACCTTTGCGTCCGCGGATTAGTGGAGCGCACAGGTAAAGGTGCTTTGCCTTTCGCGCCTGCGGCGTGCCTGACATGACTCGCGTCAGCAGTTGCTTGAGCGCGCCCGGCGAAAGCGGTTTCACCGGTTTGTCCGTATCCGGATGATGCTGGATTCCGAGTCGAGCGTAGAGGAGGCGGAGGTATTGAGCGACTTCCGTGATGGTGGCGACGGTCGACTTTCTGGATCCGCGCGTGACCCGCTGCTCGATCGCAACGGTGGGCGGAATGCCCGTCAGTCGGTCGACGGCTGGCCGCGGGAGTTGTTCGACGAATTGCCGCGCGTAAGGCGACATCGACTCCATGAAACGGCGCTGCCCTTCCGCGAAAATGATGTCGAATGCCAGGGTGGATTTACCAGAACCCGAAACGCCCGTAACCACGTTGAGCTGACGGTGCGGAATGGAAAGGGACAGATTTTTCAGGTTGTTCTCCCGTGCGCCCAGGATTTGGAGCTCTCCCAAGCCAGCGGTTGATTTGGTCACGTAAGGCGCGGGATCTTCGGCGGCGAGCAGCCCAAACCGGCGGCCTGCGGCCCCGGAATATTCTTCCAGCGCTGCCCGGAGAAAAGGAGAGGTTTGGGTGTTGGCTGCCGCGACTTCCTCTGGCGTGCCTGCCGCGACAATCCGACCTCCTTCGCTGCCAGCATCCGGTCCGATCTCGATCAGCCAGTCGGCGGACTTCAGTACGTCGGGGTTGTGCTCGATTACGACCACGCTGTGTCCGCGGTCCACGAGCGCCTGCAGGGCGGCGAGCAGCCGCTTAACATCGTGACGATGGAGTCCGGTGGTGGGTTCATCAAGCAGCAGCAGAGCGCCTGCCGCCTTCTCGGGCGTGCGTTGGTATCCCACGGGATTTTCCGGCGCGAACGCGCTCAAATACCGGACCAGTTTCAGGCGTTGG
>JBEENF010000095.1:0-10540 GCA_041192325.1 Verrucomicrobiota bacterium | reverse complement strand
CGGCCGCGGCCGAAAAATTTGGATTTATTGTCGCCGGGTCGAACAACTCCCGTAACGGGCCCTGGCCGGACAACGTGGCGGCGATCAATGCGATGGTTCGCGATGTCGACGGCTTTTTTCCGCTCGATCAAAAACGGGTGTACGTCGCCGGTCTTTCCGGGGGCGCGCGCGTGGCCTGCCAGGTGGCCATGAACGGTCTGGCCCAGGGGGTGGTGGCGTGCAGCGCGGCGTTTGCGGATGGGGTCACGCCCAACAAGCTGCCCTGCGCCTTCTTCGGCACGGCCGGCGTAACCGACTTCAATTACCTCGAGCTTCGCCGGGTGAATCGCGAACTGGAGCAACGGCGCGCCGTGCACCGCGTGGTGATCCATGATGGCGGGCACGAATGGCTTTCCGCTGAACTGGCGGTCAAAGCGCTCGCCTGGTTTCAGGTCCAGGCCATGCGCAACGGCAGCCTGCCCCGGGACGCCGCGTGGTTGCAGACCGAGTTTGCCGCGCGGCTCGACGCCGTTCCGGCGAGCCCGGCGGCGGCGCGTTTCGGGGAACTGAAGTCCGTCGCGGACGATTTCAAAGGGCTGGTGGATACCGGGGCCGTGGAGCGCGAGGTGGCGCAACTCGCGGCCGCAAAGGAAGTGCGCGATGCCCTCAAGGCGGAGGTGGCGAGTGACCGCAAAGAGGAGGCGGTCATGAGTGATTTGCTCGCGTCCGTGCACGAGGGTTTTGGCAGCGACGTGAAGAAGACGGCCGCTCAATTACGGACGAAGGCGGCGGGCGCCGGGCCGGAGCGAGCCATGGCCGGCCGGGTATTGCAGGGCGCGTATGCAAATTGTTCCGAAACGGTGCGAGCGGCCCTGCGCGCCGGCGATTACCTTTCGTCCGAGCCTTTGCTGGAAATGATGATCCTGCTCCGGCCCGAACGTTCCCAAGCCTACTTTGATCTCGCGCGGTGCCGCGCGCATCGGGGTGATCGCAAACGTGCCCTCGCCAGCCTCGAGCAAGCCGTAGCCGTGGGATTCAGCGACCGGTCGCGCTTCCAGGAAGACCCGGCCTTTGCCTCCCTCCGCTCCGATCCGGCGTTTCTGAAGCTGGAAGCGGCGGCGGCGGCGAATCCCGCCGAGCCCCGTCGTCGATAGTTGGAACACGCGGCTCGCTTCAGGCCGCGTCGTCGATCCGAACGATCGTCAGCTCCTTCGGGCCTTTCGGGGCTTTGAACACAATCCGCTGCCCGATTCGCGCGTTGAGCAGCGCCCGGGCCATGGGCGAAAGCCAGCTGATCCAGCCTCGCTCCAGATCGATTTCATCCACCCCCACGATGCGGTAGGTTGCGTCGCCTTCGGCATCGCGCACCACGACCGTGGCGCCGAAGCGAACCACATCGGATTCTTCGGTCGTGCGTTCAACAACCACGGCGGTTCGCAAACTTTCCGCAAGGTGGCGGATCTTTTGATCCAGCGCTTGGAGGCGCTGTTTTGCCTCCAAGTCGTCCGCGGGGGCTGCCGCCAGCGGGGGTCGTTCGCGGTCCCGCAGGCCTTCCAGTTCCGTGGAGAGACGGGCAAAGCCGTCGGGAGTCAGGTAATTCTTCGCCCCCGGCGGAAGAGGCGAGACGAAGGGCGGGGGCTCCGGGAGAAAGGGTGAATCGGATTCGCGAACAAAGGCCTTGCTCATGGCGCAGGTTAAGGAGGTTTCCGGAACTCTCAAGTTGCCGCTCGCACCCACCCCGGCAGCTTGCCTCACTCGGCCCCTTCATGATTCCGACGCACTCGGGTTCGATCCGACTATTCCGCTTCGCGGGCATCCAGGTTTTTCTGCATTGGTCGTGGTTTGTCGTGGCAATTTTCCAGGTTTCTTCGCGGTTGGGGAACTACTCCAGCCCGCTCTGGAACGTGGCCGAATACCTTGCGTTGTTCGGGATCGTTCTCCTCCACGAATTCGGGCACGCGCTCGCCTGCCGGCAGACCGGCGGCCGGGCCGAGGAAATCGTGCTGTGGCCGCTGGGGGGAATCGCCTTCGTTTCCCCGCCCATGCGGCCGGGCGCGGTGCTGTGGAGCATCGCCGCGGGTCCGCTCGTCAACGTCGTGCTGCTCCCGGTTTTTTTCGGGCTCGTCGCTTTGGGTTCCCATTTGGGCTGGGATCAATCGCAGCCGGATCTGACGCGTTTCCTCCTCTCGCTGGGTTTTATCAACGGTATCCTGCTGGCCTTCAATTTGCTTCCGGTTTACCCGCTCGATGGCGGCCAGATCCTGCAATCCCTGCTGTGGTTTTGGCTCGGGCGGGGGCGCAGTTTGTATGTCGCCGCCGTCATTGGGCTGGTCGGCGTCGCGGGCTTTGTGGTCTACGCAGTGATGAAGGAGTCCTGGTGGATGGGGTTGCTGGCCTTCTTTTTGGGGCAGCGGTGCCTCGCCAGCCTGCGGGAGGCGCGCAGCCTGAACCTTCTGGCCCGCATCCCCCGGCATGTCGGCTTCAAATGTCCGGCTTGTGGCGAAGCGCCGCCGGGCGGCGCGATGTGGCGGTGCGGCAGTTGCGGCAATGCTTTTAATCCATTTTCGACCCAAGCGGTGTGTCCGCACTGCCAAACGCGTCAAAGTCTCACCGGGTGTGCTTATTGTGGCGCCGAAAATCCGCTTGAACGGTGGCAAACCCGCTCACGCCGGGCAGGTGATCCTCCGGTTATCGACGTTTAAGCCCTGAGCCGCGCTTGGCCTGGGCCAGCGTTTTGGGGGAACCCGCACTCTCAGCTCTTCCGCGGCATCCCGTTCATGCTTGTAACGATCCTGTGCTTGGCGCGACGCCTTTCTTGCCTTGCAGCAGGGGAAACCCCAGCGTCTGACTTCCCTCTTTCGTTCCGCTACCTTTACCCATCTTCGTCCGTCCACTTTATCCATGCTTAACGTCTCGCTTTCCTGGTCATTGCTGCGCCGCTTTTTTATGCTTTGCGGCGCCCTGATCGTCACTGGTGCCGCCCTGTTCGGCCAGACTCCTTCCGCCGCCGACGGTTTCGATCCGAATGTCGACGGCAACGTGTATGCGGTGGCGGTCCAGGCCGATGGCAAGACCCTGATCGCGGGGCAGTTCACGGGCCTGCGGCCCAATGGCAGTGTGGCCACGGTGTTTCGCAATAATCTCGCCCGACTAAACGCCGACGGCTCGGTTGATCCCACCTTCAATCCCAACCCGAATGCGCCGGTTCGAGCGCTGATCGTGCAACCGGACGGGCGGATCGTGATCGGCGGCGACTTCACCACGCTTCAGCCGAATGCCGGCGCCACGACGACCCGCAATCGAGTGGCACGCCTTTCGCCCGAGGGCACGGTGGACGCCGGCTTCAACCCAAACGTGACGGGCGCTTTGCAGCCGCAGGTGTTTGCGCTGGCGCTGCAAATCGACGGCCAAATCGTCATTGGCGGAAATTTCACCGCCCTGCAGTCCAATGGAGCCGCGGTGGCCACCGCTCGCAAGAATCTCGCGCGAGTGACCGCGGCCGGAGCCGTTGATCCGACGTACGATCCCAATCCGAACGGCATGGTGCTGGCGCTGGCCCCGCACATCGACGGGAAGATCATCGTGGGCGGTGGATTTACCAGTTTCCAGGAAAACGGCAAACCCGAGAGCACGCGCCGTAACCGCATTGCCCGGCTGAATCCCAGCGGCACGGTGGACAGCGAGTTCAACCCGAACGCGGACAGCTCGGTCACCGCGATTGCCATCGAGCGGGACGGAAAAATCCTTCTCGGGGGGCAGTTCGCGACCCTCCAGCCTCCGAACGAGGAAGCGGTATCGAACCGCAACCACATTGCCCGCCTGAATCCGAGCGGCAGCCTTGATTCTGAGTTCATCTCCAACGCCGGCGGCAATGTGAGCGCCATCGCGGTGCATCCAGACGGCGGCATCCTGATCGGCGGCACTTTCACGTCCGTGTGGGGCCGGGGCGCGGTCACCGTGGCCCGCAGCTATCTTGCCCGCCTCACGCCGGACGGCACCGTTGATGCCAGCTTCAATCCTGGTCTCAACGGTCAGGTGGCCTCCATCGCCGTGCATCCTGACGGTCAGATCGTCGCCGGCGGCTATTTCACCCGGGCTCAACCCAGCAGCACGGTCGCCGCCAAGATTCGCAACCGCGTGGCGCGGCTTAACCCGAATGGAACCATTGATGCGACGTTCGAGCTCGACGCGGGTGGCCGGCCACTGGCGTCGGTGGTTCAGGCCGACGGCAGGATTGTGATCGCCGGCTCCTTCACGAGCGTGGCGGGCACGACCCACAATTATCTCGCCCGCGTGAATGCGAACGGAACCGTGGACCCGACGTACAATCCGAGTCTCGACGGGCGCGTGCTGGCCATGATCCTTCAGCCTGACGGCAAGATCATTATTGGCGGAGCCTTCACCTTCATCGGCGGGGAGTCCCGGCCGCACATCGCGCGCATCAATCCTTCCGGGACCATCGATTCGGAGTTTGATCCCAAGATCGACGGCCAGGTGGCCGCGCTGGCACTGCAATCCGACGGCCGCATTCTGGTGGGCGGTTCGTTCAGCAGTGTGCGGCCCATCGGAGTGGCGAGTCCGGTTTTGCGGCGCAACATCCTGCGCCTGACCGCCACGGGTCAGCTCGACACCACCTTCGATCCCAGCACCAGCGCAGCCGTGACCGCGATCGCCGTGCAACCCGATGGGAAAATCTTTCTCGGTGGGACGTTCACCTCTCTGTTGCCCAATGGCTCCGCCACGGGCGCCTCCCGCGGACGGCTCGCCCGCGTGAACAGCGATGGAACGGTGGATACGACCTTCACCGCTGATTTTGATGGCAGCGTGAGCGCGCTCGCGCTGCAGCCTGACGGCAAGCTGGTGGTCGGCGGCGCCTTCACCGGAGTGGGCGGCGCTGGCGCCAAGGAACTGGTCACGCGCAACCGGCTGGCGCGGGTGGGCGCTGATGGCGCCATCGACACCGCTTTCGATCCGAACGCCAACGGCAATTTGCTCGCCATTGCGCTGCAGCCCGATGGCAAGATTCTCATTGGCGGAGCCTTCACGACCTTGCAGCCCAATGGCGCCGCCGACTGGACGCTGCGCAAGTACGCGGCCCGGTTGAATGCCAACGGAACGGTCGACGATGGCTTCAATCTCGATATCAACGAGCAGGGCGGAAATCGGGTCGATTCCATCCGCGTCTTGGCTGACGGACGCATGCTCATTGGCGGAAATTTTGCTTCGCTGGCCCCGACCGGTACTGCCCGGCTGGTCCGCCCAAACTTCGCCCGCATCAATGCGAACGGCACGATCGATGGCAGTTTTGACCTCGGTCCCGGTGGCGCGGCCGGCGCGGTGGTGAATGCAATCGCGGTTCAGGCCGACCGAAAGATCGTGGTAGCGGGTTCGTTCGCTGATCTGGGGGGCGCGACCACCGCCAACATCGCGCGTTACACGCCCGAGGGGATCGCCGACCCGGCGTTCAGCCCTTTCCTCAGTGTCGACGGCCCGATTAATACGGTGGTGGTTCGGCCCAACGGACTGCCCGTCGCCTCCCAACTCGCCGGCTTTGCGTGGCTGACCCGGCAGGGCGCCTTGCGCACCGCGTTTGCCCCCGGCGCGAACGCGCGTTTCAGCGGTCGCATCAACACCGTGGTGACGCAACGCGACGGTAGCGTGATTCTGGGGGGAGCCTTCTCCAATCTCAGCAACGCGACCAACGGCAACCTCGCCCGGTTTAGCGCCGCCGGCGTCCTCGACACCTCTTTCAATCCTTCGGTTAACGGCGAAGTCACGGGACTCGCGCTCCAATCCGACGGCCGGATCATCATCGTCGGGACGTTCACGCAGGTGAATGGTCTCGCCCGCAACCGGATTGCCCGGCTCAACGCCAACGGATCCCCGGACACCACGTACGATCCCAACGCGAGCGGCAAAATCAGCGCCGTGGTGGTCCAAGCGGACGACAAAGTCGTTATCGGGGGCGCGTTCAGCACCTTAACCCCGCCCGGCGCCACCGCGGCCGTTTCTCGGCCCTATCTTGCGCGGCTCAATCCTGACTCCACCCTCGACACGGCCTACAATCCAACGCCGAACTTCACGGTCGATGCGCTCGCGATTCAGCAGGACGGCAAGGTGATCGCCGGTGGCCAGTTCACGACGGTGCAGCCAAACTCGGCCACCACGGCGACGGAACGCCGCTTCGTCGTGCGTCTGAACACGGACGGAACCCTGGATACGAATTTCGATCCCTCGCCGGATGGGCCGGTCAGCGCCCTGGCGGTTCAGTCCGGCGGCTCAATCATTATTGGTGGTTCGTTCACCAACTTGTCGGCGAACGCCGGCGCGGCCCTGCCTCGCAATAACGTGGCGCGCGTGGGCAGCGACGGAGTCGTTGATCGCAACTTTAATCCCAATCCCAACGCCGGCGTCACGAGCGTCAGCGTGCAATCGGATGGAGGAATTCTCCTCGGCGGCATCTTTACCGCGCTCGATCCGAACGTGTCCGGCAACGGAATCACCCGCAACCAACTCGCGCGCGTTAACGCCGATGGTTCGGTCGATCTGGCCTTTAATCCCGATGTCGCCGGCACCGTGAGTTCCGTCGTGGCCGGGGCGGACGGCGGCGTGCTTGTTTCCGGCAGCTTCGTCGGGGTGCAGCCGAATGGCTTGCTCCTGGTGGGTGGCGCCTTCGCGACTGCGGGCGGCCTCCCGCTGCGGAACCTGGCGCTCCTCAATAATGATGGCTCGGTGAATGGGTCGTTTGCGCCCAATCCCAACGGGGCCGTTCAGGCGATGGTCACGTTGTCTGACGGCCGTTTTATCGTGGGCGGAGCCTTCACCACCATCGGCGGGGTGGCGCGTAATCGGTTGGCGCGATTCAATGCCGATGGTTCCCTGGACACCGCGTATAATGCCGGCGTTGATGGGACGGTTCGCGGCCTCGCCTTGCAGGCGGATGGAAGAATTCTAGTGGGTGGCAGCTTCGCCACGGCCAACGGCGTCGCCCGCTCAACCCTCGCGCGCTTGAATGCCGACGGCACGCTGGATGCAACCTTTGCGCCTGACGTCGCCCTCTCCGGCGGCGCCTTGGTGGCGCTGTCGATCGCAGTGCAGCCGGACGGCCGGATCCTCTTCCATACCGCCACCTCGCCCGGTGCTGGACAGGTCGGATTTGCTTCCTCCAGCCTGCGCCGGTTGAACGCCGACGGGTCGCCGGACACGACGTTTGCCAGCGTCAGCAGCGGTGAAACGGGATCCATCCGGGCGATCACGCTGCAGACGGATGGCCGCATCGTGATCGGCGGCGCCTTCTCTTCCCTCGTGGCGCCGGGCGGTCCCGGCGGCAGCCCGAGCAACCTCGCGCGGCTGAACTCCAACGGAACCGTTGATCCTGCTTTTAATCCCGCGCCGAATGCCGCCGTCAGCGCCCTCGCGCTCCAGGCTGATGGCCGGTTGATGGTGGGCGGCGTGTTCACGCGGATGGGCAACCTCACGCGGGTCGCTTTGGCGAGGCTCGCGCCCACGGGAGCGGCGGTCCAAACGCTCGGCGTCACCGCTGATCGGCGCACCCTTGTATGGACTCGCTCCGGTTCGAACGGGGAAATTTCCGGCGCGAGTTTCGAACTCTCCCCTGATAACCGCGCGTGGACTCTGCTGGGTAGCGGCACACGGGTGGCCAATGGCAGCAACTGGCAAATTACCGGGCTGCAGTTGCCCGCCAGCGGGCTGTTCTACGTGCGCGCCCGCGCCCTCGCGCCCAGTTCCGCCGGCGCCTCATCGGGGCTCTACGAAACCGTGCGCGAGTTTAATTTCGCGAATCCTCTCCCGCAGATCAGCTCCGCTCCTCCGTTGGTGGCCCTCGCTGACGGGGTCTCCGTCTCGATCGATCCGAGCACCGGTGTCGCCACCCTTTCCACCGGCGGCCTTGTGCCCAACGTCCCGGGCTCGGGCATCCCGCCGGTGCAGGAAGCTCCGGCCGGCTTCGTTTCGACCGATGGCAGCGGGATCGGGCGGCTGTCCGACATTTCTGTGCGCGGCGCGGTGGGGGCCACCACGCCACTCATCGCCGGGTTCACCGTCGGCGGCGCCGCCGCCCGCACCGTGTTGCTGCGCGCGGCCGGTCCCAGCCTGGCGGAGTACGGAGTGACCAACTTTGTCGCGACACCGAGGTTTCGGCTTTACGATGGGAGTGGCGCGTTCGTGGGTGAAAGCAGCGGGTGGAGTTCCATCCCGAACATCGCCGCCGTTACCGTGCAGAGCGGCGCTTTCCCCTTCAAACCGGGCAGCGAAGACGCGGCGAGCATCGTGACACTGAATCCTGGTTCCTACACGATGGAAGTTGTCGATCGCAGCGGCGCGGGCGGCGTTGCCCTCGCCGAAGTCTATGATGCCGGCACTAACGCCGAGTCCCTCGCAACGAGGCTGGTGAATCTCTCCGGCCGCGGTACCACGGGCAGCGCAGGCAACGCCTTTTTGGGTGGATTTGTCATCACGGGGGGCGCGAACAAGAACGTCCTGGTCCGAGGCATTGGCCCCACCTTGGCCAACTATGGCGTAACCAGCCCGCTTTCGGATCCGGTCTTGAGCATTTTCGACGCGAACGGCCGGTTGGTCGCCTCGAACGATAACTGGAGCGCGGTCAATGCCGATGGGCTCGTCAATGCGGCCACCGCCGCGATTCAGTCAGCCGAGAACCAAGCGGGCGCTTTCAAACTTCCCGTCGGCAGCAAAGATGCGGCGCTCAAGATCGAGCTTTCCCCGGGTGCCTACACGGTGCAGGTCAGCGGCCCCGCTGGTTCCTCCGGGCCGGCCATGATCGAGCTCTACGAACTGCCCTGACGAACCCGGTCGCGAGTGTTTTGAAGACGAAGCGCGTGGGCCCCCCACGCGCTTTTTTTTGCCTGTTCGCCGGCCTGCGCCTCCGCGCCCATCAGGGTCGGGCGCCGCCCCCGCAGACTGCGGCTTACCAGTCGTCCGAACGGAACGGCACGACCGGCAACCCGGCGCCGCTGTAGAGGTTGGCCAGCGGAAAGTTTTGCCACGCGTAGCGCACCGCGACGGGCTCCGGCACCGCGGGAGAGGAAACGACCAGGGTCGTCCGGTCAATGCGCCCCCGCGCGGGATGAAACACCTTGTCGGAGCCGGCGAGTTCCAGCGCACCGGGCGGGGAGTTGTGGGCCACCAAGCCGCCGCTCGCAAAATTGAAGCGGACGCGCACCGCCGACCCCTCGCGCGTCATGCTGGCATACGTGGGTCCCGTATCGTCACAGGGAATACCGTAGAGGCGCCGCTTGGCCAGCAATGCGAGGCGGCGCCCCACGTCCTGCTTGTTCTTGGGATGAATGTCCTTGGCCTCCCCGAGATCGATCGCGACCGCCTGGGCGGTGTTGGGGAGCGCCAGAGTCTGCGTCTGCGCTTCGCGCAGGAACGCGTAGTTACGTCCGCTCGGGTCCGGCGCCTGAAACCCGGCGAGATTCACCCAGAAAAAAGGCAGTTCGCCCTGCTCGAAAGCCGCGCGCCAGCCGGTGATCATGGCGCTGAAGAGGGCGCGGTACTCGGAGGCGCGGGTCGTGTTGTTTTCCCCCTGATACCACAGCACGCCGCGCAGCGCATAAGGCACGGCCGGGTGAATCATGCCGTTGTAGAGGCCCGCCGGAGTCTGGCCTTGGCGCGGAGCCGTTGGCGGCGGGTTTTGTTGGCGAAAAGCCGCTTGCGCCCCGGCCCCTTGCGCTTTCGCGGCTTCGTCCTGCCGGGTCCATTCGTCATACGCCTCCTGCCGCGCTGGATCGCGGGCGAGACTTTCCTGCCACCGTTCGCTGACGACGCGAAACGCCGGGTCTGAGGCGAGCGCCGGTCCGTTCATCCAGGCCTCGACCGGCGTGCCGCCCCAGGAGCTGTGAATGATTCCCACCGGCACGTCCAATTTCTGGTGGATGTCGCGCGCGAAGAAATACCCGACCGCGGTGAATTCACCGACGTTCTCCGGCGTGGCGGCCTGCCAGCCGCTCGTCTTCACCGTCTCGTTCGGAAACAGCGCGAGCGCACGCTCGATCGTCACGTGCCGCACCGATGGGAATCGGGCTCCGGCGATTTCCTTCGCCGCCTCCTTCGCGCGATTCACCGTGAACGCCATGTTCGACTGCCCGGAGCAAAGCCACACCTCGCCGATCAGGATGTCGCGCAACGTGGTGGTCTTATTTCCGGCGATGATCAGCTCCGCGCCGGTGGCGGACGCTGGCAGCGGTTCGAGCATCACGCGCCAGCGGCCATCCGGGCCAGTGATCACCTCGCGTTTTTGACCGGCGAAGGTGACGACGATTTTTTCCCCCGCATCCGCTTTCCCCCAGATTGGAATGGGCCGTTCGCGTTGCAGGACCGCGCCGTCGGTGAACAGGGAGGCGGGCGCAGGATCAGCGCGAACGACCTCAACGACCAGCAGGGTGAACAGAAAAATTCGGGTGAGCGGGTGGGCGAAGGTCATGCGCAAGGGGATCGAATGGGAGCAGCGGGAGGGAAGGGGATCGTCAATTCGCCGGCCCGGGCGCGGGGGTGGCGGTTGCCGCGGGTCGATGCAGGA
>JBEENF010000094.1:0-10596 GCA_041192325.1 Verrucomicrobiota bacterium | reverse complement strand
GGAAGTTCTTTATGCGAAGGCCGACGGCGCGCTAAAGATGCACGATTGGGTCGAAGTGCCGAATCCCGATTACGAGCGCGAAACGGTCTTCGGTGATCCGAAGCGCCGCACTCTCCGCACCACCGTTGGCCGGGTGATCTTCAACCAGATCTGGCCCGCCGGCCTCGGCTTCGTGAATTTTCCCGTTCCGAAGAGCAAACTCGGCGATCTCATTCTCAACACGTACAAGATTTCCGGTAATCTCATTACGGTTGAAACCCTCGACAAGCTCAAGGAACTCGGGTTCCAGACCGCCATGCAGGCGGGTATCTCGATCGGAATCGATGACATGATCATCCCCGATTCGAAAAAAGATATCGTGGCCGATTCCCGCAAGAAAATCGCGGAAGTCGAAGGCCAGTTCAACAAGGGCATCATCACCGACGGCGAACGTTACAACAAGGTGGTCGATATCTGGACCGGCGCCACGGACAAGATTGCCAAGGAGGTCTTCGCGAAGCTCGAGAACAATGACGGCAAGACAGAGGTGAATCCGGTTTACATCATGATGGACTCCGGCGCCCGCGGTAACAAACAGCAGGTTCGCCAGCTGTGCGGAACGCGTGGCCTCATGGCCAAGCCGTCCGGTGAAATCATCGAGCGCCCCATTCTCTCCTCGTTCCGCGAGGGGTTGACGGTGCTCGAGTACTTCATCTCCACCCACGGGGCCCGCAAAGGTCTGGCCGATACCGCCCTGAAGACGGCTGACGCCGGTTATCTCACCCGTAAATTGTGTGATGTGGCGATGGACGTCATCATCGCGGAGGACGATTGTGGTTCGCGCGACGGCGTCTGGAAGAAGGCAATTTTTGAAGGTGACGACGAAATCGTCGGCCTCAAGGAACGCATCATCGGTCGGTTTTCGAGCGACGACGTCATCAATCCCATCAGTCCCACCGAAATTCTGGTCGGTTCCGGCGAATTGATCAGTGAGGAAACTGCGGCCAAGATTGATGAGCTCGGCATCGAACGCATCAAGGTTATGTCGCCGCTGACGTCGGTCACGAAGGGCGGGATCGACGCCAAGTCATATGGCATCAATCCGGCGACCAACAAGGTCGCGAAGATTGGCGATTCCGTCGGTATCATCGCCGCGCAATCCATCGGCGAACCTGGCACCCAGCTGACGATGCGCACGTTCCACATCGGTGGCGTAGCGTCCGGTGGTTTCAAAACTCCCGAAATTCGCGTGCGCGCGAGCGGCACGGTCAAGTATCGGGCGCTGCGTTTGGTGGAAACGGCGGACGGCGGATCCATTGTGCTCAACAAAACGGGCACCATCCAGGTGCTCGACGCGGACGACAAGGAAGTTGAAGTTTACAACATTGTTGTCGGCTCATTCCTGCATGTCGGCGATGGCGAAAAAATCGAAAAAGGCGCGGTCCTCGCGCAGTGGGATCCCTACAACATTCCGGTTCTCTCGGAAAAGGGTGGCTCGCTGCACTTCAAGGATATGATTCCCGGTGTCACCGTGAAACGTGAACTCGATGAATCGTCCGGTCGTATTGCCACGGTGGTCATCGAACACAAAGAGGATCTGAACCCGCAGATCGAAGTGCGTGATTCCAAGAATAAACCGCTGGCGGCTTATTCGATTCCGGTCGGCGCGCAGATCGCGGTCAACGAGGGCGACACCATCGCGCCCGGCGCGTTGCTCGCCAAGACGCCCCGCCAGGCTTCGAAAACCAAGGACATCACCGGCGGTCTGCCGCGCGTCGCCGAGCTCTTCGAAGCTCGTCGTCCGAAGGACGCCGCCGAGATGTCACGCATCGACGGCATTGTCTCGTTCGAGGGCACCGTGCGCGGCAAGCGCAAGCTCGTCGTTAAGAACGAAGAAACGGGGCAGGAAGAAGAACATCTCATTGCGACCGGCAAGCACATCATCGTGCAACCCGGCGACGTGGTGCACAAAGGTCAGCATCTGACCGAAGGCGCCGCAGACCCACACGAGATCCTCGAAATTCTGGGGCCGTCGGCTCTCTATGATTTCCTGATTTCCCAAGTGCAGGAAGTTTATCGTCTCCAAGGTGTGACGATTAACGACAAGCACATCGAAATCATCATCCGCCAAATGCTCCGGAAAGTACGCATCACCGATCCCGGTGACACGGAAAACTTCTGGGGCGAACAGGTGGACCGCGCGATGTTCCTCAGCGAGAACAAGCGGATCGAGGAAGCAGGCGGGAAGCCGGCTGAAGCTGAACCGATCTTGCTGGGCATTACCAAAGCCTCGCTCGAAACGGAAAGCTTCATTTCGGCGGCCTCCTTCCAGGAAACCACCCGCGTGCTCACCGATGCGTCAACACTCGGCAAGGTCGACATGCTGAAGGGCTTCAAGGAAAACGTGATTATGGGTCACTTGATTCCTGCGGGCACGGGCCTGCCGCGCTACAAACAGCTCAAGATTTCGCTGCCATTCGGCGCGGAGCTGCCTGTTGACGAACCCAAGCCCGCCGAGGCGAGCGCAAGCTAATAGCCGGGGAGTCTTTGCCCCCAACCTTTAAGCCGCGGACGCAAGTCCGCGGCTTTTTGCTATGCTGAGCATCTCATCCTCCTCACTCGGCGCCGCCGCGATCGCTGGCGGTGACCCTTGACTGTCTTCATGGCGCGCGCGTCGCCGTCTCATTCCCTTGATGGTTGCCTCCTTGATTGAGGGACAATCGGCCAGCAACAACCACTTCACCGCACGCCCTACGCGCGGAAGGCAAATGTGGGTCCGGTAAGAATGTCCAACGTCGCCTCGCTCAGACGAAATTCTCTCTTGCGCTTGGAGAGGGAACATTGCTTCTTCTCGCCCTCTTTCGTGCACCTGTAGCTCAACTGGATAGAGCGCCAGACTACGAATCTGGAGGTTAGGGGTTCGACTCCCTTCAGGTGCACCAGTTTTGCAGGAAATAACCCGACGTAAGAAGCTCCTCGCGATCCGTCGTTCGCCTCTTTCCGATCAGCGGACGAGAAGTCGTCGGCCAACCTGGCCGGGCCCGAACGGCGGGAATTTTCTTACTGCCTTCCGTGCATGTGGTCATCAGCGGAACGCGCGTGGAAATGTCGCGCAAACATTTCCAACGGAAAGCGCTTGTGGCGCTTACATGAGAACACAGTCGAGGGGTTGATCGCCGAACGTTTGCCGTTGTCTTCCCACAATCAGCCGACGCGGTGCAGCGATGAAGGGCGGACTTGCGCGGCAAGCCGGTCCACTTCGAAACCGATCTGCTGTTCGCGCTCCGGGATACTCGAAAAGATGACGGCTGGGGGGCGCGGCTTTTCTCGCTCACCAAGGGCTTCAGCGGTGTGACGTGGCGCTGTCCCGCGCCAGGGTTTGACTGACCGAAGAGGCGCGCGTCCAAGGTTGACGCGTCCGGACCGGCGACGCGTAGATTTACGGATGCAAACCGAACGGTTGCTTGGGCAGGGGTTGCAAATGCTCTCACGAGAGCGGCTCGTCCCGTATCGAATTTGGGATGCGCTTTACTCTCCGGCCGTCAACGCGAGGAACGGCACTCTCGAGCAGGCGGTGGAAGCGATGCTGAAGCAATTTGACCGGTTCGCCGTCGAGCGCGCCTGCGCCTATTTCCACGTGGGATTGAACACTGCTGGCCGGAAAGCGGGATCGAGCGCGGAGGATCCGCGCGAGATTTTGGCCTGTCTTGAACGCTGGCCCGACCGGTTGCTGGGTTGCATGATTCTCAATGCCAACTATCCGGACAAGTGTATCGACAATCTGAATCGGCGGATCCAGGACGGCCCGATGGTTGGCGTGCTCTTTCCGAGCACGAACGATACGCTGCCCTGCACGCATCCCAACTTCGACCCCGTTGTCCGCCGCGCTCACGAACTTGGCGCCTTGATCGTGCAACACACGTGGTTCAAGACCGGCGGCAAGGACTCCACCGGCGAGTCCACCCCCTTGGAATTGGTCGAACTTTCGCGGCGCCATCCCGACACTACTTTTGTTTGTGTGCACGCCGGTGGCGAGTGGGAGCAGGGCATCCGCGCGATCCAGCGGTATCCCAATATTCTGGTGGAAATTTCCGGCTTCGATCCGACCGCGGGTTTCCTCGAAATGGCCGTGCGCGAACTGGGCGCTTCCCGGATTCTGTTTGCCCGTGAACGCAGTTTTGCAACCGAGCTCGCCAAGGTTTTGGGCGCGGATATCGCAGACGCCGACCGGCATTTGATTTTTGGCGGCAACCTGCGCCGCGTGCTCGCCCCGTTGTTCAGCCGCAAGGGCTGGGCGATGAAGTAACCTTTTCCCCGGCGCGCACGTCCCATGAACATTCTCCAGCTCACGCTTGCCCTCCACCTGGCGGTTCTCGCCACGGGAGCGCCCGCCCAATCCGCCGCCGCGTCCCAGAGCGAGCCCCTCCTGCCCGAGTCGGCGCTGCCCGATTACGAAAAACAGCTCGACCACGCGGGTTTCATCCGCGGGTGGGATCGGGCAGCGGCGCTGCGCGGCGAGAAAATTTACCAGGCCGTCTGCCACAGCTGCCACGGCGATTCGAACCTGCCCGGATCGCTGCCCGGAGCGATGCGGTTTGCAAGTGGCGCCTTCCAGCATGGCAGCGATCCGTACACGATTTACCAGACGATCACGCGCGGCTGGCGGCAGATGCCGCCCCAAAGCCAGCTCGTGCCCCAGGAGAAATACGATGTCATTCAGTACATCCGCGAGACCTTCCTGGCCCGCTCCAATCGCGCGCAGTACTTTCCGCTGACGCCGTCCTACCTGGCTCAACTTCCCGCCGGGTCCGCAAAAGGCCCCGCGCCGGTCGCGCGGGAACCGTGGCGGGAAATGGATTACGGCCGGTTCCTGATGGGGACATTTGAAATTGGGGATGAGCCGAGACGCGCGCGCGCCGCCGCCCAGCCTCGCGAAAAAATCGATGCGATTGCGCCGGACGCGAACCTGGCCTACAAGGGCATCGCAATTCGGCTCGACCCCGGCGTGGGCGGTGTCGCGGCGGGGCGCGCCTGGTTGGTGTTCGAGCACGACACGATGCGCGTCGCCGGGGCGTGGACCGGGCAGGGGTTCATCGATTGGGAAGGCATCAATTTCAACAGCCGCCACGTGGTATGGCCACGGACGGTGGGGGAGGTTCAGTTCGAATTGGGCGATGGGCCGGGTTGGGCGAACCCCGCCACGGGACGGTTTGCGGACGAGCGTCTCACGGGCCTGGATGGCCGGCGCTTCGGCCCGTTTCCTCGCACTTGGATGAGATTCCGGGGGCTTTACCGCCACGACGAGCGGATTGTGCTTTCCTATACGGTGGGTGACGCGGCCGTGCTGGAGAGCCATGATTTGGCCGCGGCCGGTGAGACGCCGGTGTTCGTGCGCACGCTGAACATTGGCCAATCGTCGCGCGACCTCACCCTGCGCGTGGCCCGCGAGGGAGGGGCCGCGGTGGCGCTAGCGTCTTCCAGCGGCGCGGCGCTGGTCAATGCGGATGGATTCGTGACCGTCACCGTGCCCGGGGCAGCCACGCCGCTCACCCTCGCCCTGTGGCTGGCGCGTCCGGGCACACCGGTGGAAAAGCTGGCGCAGGGGGCGACGCCGCGCGACCTGGCGCCGGCCACCCGAGGAGGAGCCGCTGCCTGGGCGGGCGACCTCGTCACTCCCATCGTGCGCAGCAGTCTTGACGGCGCATTTGCATGGGACCGGATTTCGCTCCCGACGGGCGATTCCTGGAAAACCCGGCTGCGCGTCAGCGGCGTGGATTTTCTGCCCGGCGGGGACCAGGCGGTCGTCTGCTGCTGGGATGGGGACATCTGGCGGGTGGACGGGATCGCCGGGGAAACCGAAACTCGCTGGCGCCGGATCGCATCCGGGTTGTTCCAGCCGCTGGGCATCAAGGTGCGCGAAGGTGACATTTTCGTCACCTGTCGCGATCAGCTGGTCCGGCTGCGCGATCTCAATGGGGATGGTGAAACCGATTTCTACGAGTGCTTCAACAGCGACCACCAGGTCACGGAGCACTTTCATGAATTTGCGATGGGGCTGCAGGCGGATACCGGCGGAAATTTCTTTTACGCGAAAAGCGCGCGGCACGCGCGACCGCCGCTCGTGCCCCAGCACGGCACGTTGTTGAAAATCAGCGCGGACGGGGCGGGGACCGAGATTCTGGCCAATGGCTTTCGGGCGGCGAACGGGGTGACCTTGAACCCCGATGGCTCCTTTTTTGTGACCGACCAGGAGGGACATTGGATGCCCATGAACCGGATCAATCGCGTGCTGCCCGGTCGTTTCTATGGCAACATGTGGAGCTACGGTGCGCCGGCGGACAGCTCCGACGCGGCCATGGAGCCGCCGCTCTGCTGGATTGCGAAAGGGTTTGATAATTCACCGGCGGAACTCGTGTGGGTGGAGAACAAAGCCTGGGGCCGCCTCGACGGCGCATTGCTCAACCTCTCCTACGGGCGCGGGCGGCTGGAAGTGGTAGTTAGCGACCCCGGGCAGTTGCAAGGCGCGGTGTGCGTGCTGCCGACCCCGGACTTTCCGACCGGGATCATGCGCGGCCGATTCCATCCGCAAACGGGTGACCTGTACCTGTGCGGATTGTCGGCGTGGGGTTCGCGCCAGACCCAGCAGGAGGGCGGGTTTTATCGGCTTCGCCCCACCGGGAACGCGTCGTATCTCCCCGTCGCCTGGCGCGTCCACCCCGACGTCATTGAAATCACCTTTACCGAACTGGGCAATGTGGCCGCCGCCGGCGACGCTGCGAGGTACGCGGTCAACACGTGGACAGTGGAGCGTTCGGCCGCCTATGGGGGACCGCATACGCAACAGCGAGTCCTCTCCGTGAAAGAAGCCCGGGTGCTTACCGACGGCCGCACCGTTCGCCTTACGATTCCGGGTCTGGCCGTCACCCGCGGCATCGAGATCGCGTGCCGGTTGCAGGGCGCTGACGGCCATGAGGTCGAGCGCGTCCTTGCCGGCACGATCCAGCACCTCAGCGTCGCGGGGTCGGAGCCGACGCGCGCACCGTAACGGGCTACGGCTGAGGCGCGGCTTCCCCGATTGCGCCGCGGCGCGGGCGGGTGACGCTAGGCCCGGGGCGCGAGGGCGGGCAGACTCGCGGCGGCGACGGCTTGACCGTGACGCTTTTCTTTTTCGTCGGGCACGCGCAGCCGGATATTTCCGGACAACGCGGGGAAATCGGCGCGCAGGACCTCCTCCGCTTTGGCGAGGATGATGGAACCGCCCTCGCCGGATGTCACCCGGCCGAGCAGCAACAGATTTCTCATTTTATAGAAATCAGCGTAATGACCAATTCCGTAACCGAAGCAGACTCCGACGGTTTCGTAGATCGCTCGCGCCCGGGGATCGCCCGCCGCCATCGCTGTCTGCACCGCGATGAGTTGCTCGGGCAGCGGCAGGGTTGCCGGAAAATTGAAACCCGCCAGCGTCGCGAGGCGGCCAATGCCCTGTTGGGAAAAATACTGCGCGCCGCAACCGAGGTCGCCCGACCATTCGTCGCGCGGCGCATCCGATCGGTGATCGATGGGCGCGAACGCCAGCTCGTTCAGCCAAGGCGTGATGTTACCGGCGGGCGTCACGTAGCCGGCGGCGAGGCTGGTGCCCATCGCGATGCCGAGCACGGCGCCGTCGCCCATTGCCATTGATCCCGCGAGCGCGGTGACTTCACCGTCATTGACGACCTGAAAGGGTACTCCGCCCCAGCGTTCCTGCAGGGTAAAAAACATTCGACGAATGTGTTTTTCGAACTGGTCGGCCGCCACACCACGGAAGAGGGAGGCAGCGCGAACTTCGTTGTTCACGTACACCCCCGCGGCGCTGCCGCCGATGGCGTCAACCCGGGGTAAATGTGCTGCGGCGCGGAGCAACGAATCATGTACGCCTTCGATATGGTAGGCGGGATCTTTTTCGAAATAGGGGCTCCAGGTGATTTCCTCGGAGTAGACGACCTTGCCGTCGATCAGCGCGGCGGCTTTGCGATCGCTGCCGCCCAGATCGAAGCCAATGCGGCAGCCTTCAAGGTGCCGGCCAACCGGCAAGCTCATGTCGTTGTCCGCAGGCACTTGCTCGAATCCGATCGCTTCGAGCGAAAAAGGCCGGCCGAAAATCCGCTCGCCCATAAATTCGAAATCGAAGGCACGTTCTCCGCCCGGCGCATAGACGCGGGAGAGCGCTGGCACGAGTTCGGGCGCGCCCGCGACGAGTACGCGGCAACCGCCTTTTTGCCAGAGCAGGAACTTCAACAAGCGCTCTGCGTACCGGAGGGTGAGCGCGGCGCGCGGGTGGGATGCGGACAGAACCCGGCTCTCGTGTACTGAGGCCGTGCCGTCGGGTCGCACCAACGCAAGGGTCAGGCGGCGCGCCTGCGAGTCCGCGGCGACGAGCGCCGCGTAAGCGCGATTCCACAGCGCGGAGGGAAGAAAACCGGAATCGAGAGGTGGACGAACTTTCGGATCGACGATGAGCATGAGAAAAGCGCGAGGGAGTTGAGTTGCCCCAGAAAATCCTGTGAGCCCGCCGGGACACAAGTCTTTGCGTCCGGCAATGGGGGCGGAGCGCGCTCCTGACATGCGCGAATGCCATCTCGATCGGACGGCGCCAGTTCCGGTTTCCGCCGGAATCGAACCCGCCCTTGACCGCGTCCGGATCGGAGCCATGGTCGGCGAGATAGTGATTTATTTCGTCGCATTTGCGCTCGCAAGCGACCGCCCCCCGTCCTTCGCGTAACGCCCACCCCAACGCCTGTTTTGCTCCTCGCCAATGTTACCTCACACCCGGTTGTTCAACTTTGCGCGAAGTTTGCTTTTAGCGGGTTTGATGGGCTTAGCCACCTCCGGCAACGTGGCGCTTCAGGCGGCTGAAGCGTACGATGTCGTGCTCCTCAATGGTCGCGTCGTCGATCCCGAGTCGCGGCTCGACGCGGTGCGCAATGTGGGCATCCGCGATGGGGTGATTCGCGCGGTGGCCAGCGAACCAATGCAGGGACGGGTCACCGTCGACGCGAAAGGACTCGTGGTGGCGCCGGGGTTTATCGATCTGCATCAACATTCGCAGGGTCCCGACGATTATGGGCTGAAGGCGCAGGATGGAGTCACGACGGTGGCGGAGTTGGAAGTCGGCACGGCGGATGTGGACGCGTGGTACGCGGCCCGCGAAGGCAAAACGCCCATTCACTATGCGGTAAGTGTGGGTCATATTCCCTGTCGCATGGCGGTGATGGGCGACCGGCCGGGATTCCTGCCCGGGGCCCAATCCGGCGCGGCGACGCGTGTGGCCACCGAAGCGCAAATTGCCGAAGTGCGCGGTTTGCTCGAACGCGGTCTCGCGCGGGGCGCCGTGGCCGTGGGATTCGGTCTGCAATACACGCCGGCAGCGCGGGAGTGGGAACTGCTCGAAGTGTACCGGCTCGCGCAGAAATTCAACGCGCCGTGCCACGTGCACATGCGGGCCAAGGGGGATGTCGGGCCGCAAAACGTCTTCACGGCAGTGCTTGAGCTGATCGCGGCCACTTCGGTCACCGGCGCGCCCACGCATGTTTGCCATGTGCAAAGCACCGCCAATCTCGCCACCTCCCGCGTGTTGCAAATCATCGGAGAGGCGCGGGGTCGCGGCGTCGATATTTCCGTGGAATGTTACCCTTACACGGCCGGCATGACGGATATTAAATCCGCCATTTTCGATCCCGGCTGGCAGGAGCGGGCGGGTATTACCTTTTCCGATATCCAGTGGCCGGCGACGGGCGAACGGCTCACGGCCGAGACCTTTGCGCGTTATCGGCAGCAGGGCGGGTTGGTCATTGTGCATTCCAATCCTGAAAAAGTGATTCGCGACGCAGTGGGACATCCGGCGACGATGATCGCGAGTGATGGGTTGCGCGGCCATCCACGGCATGCGGGAACCTCGGCGCGCGTGCTGGGTCGCTATGCGCGGGAAGCCAAACTCATCACCCTCACGCAAGCGATCGAGAAGCTGGCGCTGATGCCGGCGCGCCGGCTCGAAGCCCGGGTGCCCGCGATGAAAAACAAAGGCCGGGTGCGAGTCGGAGCCGATGCCGACCTGGTCGTTTTCGATCCCGCCACCGTGATCGATCGCTCGACTTACGAGCAGCCGGATCTTCCCTCCGCCGGCATCGCGCAAGTGCTGGTGGCCGGCGCCTTCGTCGTGCGCGATGGCGCCCTGCAGCGTGACGCAAAACCGGGCCGGGCGGTGCGGGCTCCGCTGCGCGCGCCATGAGCCGCCTCACCCAAACTCATTTCCCGCCCGGCGCGCTGCCGGGAGGGGGTGCTTTTTCCGCCGTGCCCGACCTTCGCCCCAAAACATGGATGCGCTGAGCCTGACGACCCCCGCGGCCTACATCGATCTGGACATTCTCGAACGCAACCTGCGCCGGATGCAGGAGCGATGCCGGACATGGAACGTGGGATTGCGGCCGCACACCAAGACGCACAAAATTCCCGAGATCGCCCGGTTGCAGCTCGCGCTCGGAGCGGTGGGAATCACAGTCGCAAAAATCAGCGAGGCGGAGGTGATGCCGGGCGACGACGTGCTGATCGCTTATCCGATCATGCCGGAAAAGCTGCCCC
>JBEENF010000093.1:0-10697 GCA_041192325.1 Verrucomicrobiota bacterium | reverse complement strand
CCACCGCTGCTTGCGGGACTTTACCGCGATTGTTGAGCAAGACGCGGAAAAGTTCCGGGCGGCGGAAGCCGAGGTGGACGAGCGAGTCGTTTAACGGCCCCATCTTCGCGTCGAATAACCACAGCAGCGAGATCGCCGAGGCGTCCACCGGATGAGGAATCCACGTGAGCGGATCGGCGATCGGGGCGGGGTAGACTTCGCGGGGCAGCTTGGGGCTCAAGAAGCCGTAGAACTGCTTGTCCTTCACGATGTGAAGCGGCGTACTCGGGATATACTGACCCTGCTGATCGCTCGCCATCACGAGGCCGGTGCGGACGTTAACGCCGAGATTGGGCTGGCGAAAGCCGTAGCCGAGTACGGTTGCGTGACGTCCGTCCGCCGAAATCCGCAGGATGCTGCCATTGTGTTTACCGAGGGTGGTGGACTGCTGTCCGCCCTTCGCGATCACGAATTCACCTTCCGGTGCGAGCCGGATGGCGCTCGGAAACTCACGCATATCGGCCGTTTGCGCAAAGGCGTTCGAGAAGAGTTCGTGCACATCGGCTTCGCCGTCGCCATCGGTGTCGCGCAGCCGCCAAATGCCATTGCGATCGAAGGCGTAAACCTGCTCGTCGCGGATCACGAGGGTCATGGGTTCGTGCAGGCCTGAAGTGAAACGCTTCCAGCGCACTGGACCGTGGGATTCGTGCAGCCCGCGGACCGTCCAAACATCGCCGTCGAGCGTGATGGCGTAGCCCACGCCGTTCTTCAAAAACTGGATGTCCCCGATGCGCACATCACGTCGCCACGGGTTTTCGTTCGGCAGGTCGATGTCATCCACGACATACGCGTGCTTCGCGGTGGAGCGCTTGATCTGGGTAGTCACTTCCTGCGGCCAACGCGGAGAGGGAGCGGAGCTTGGAAAAGGACGAGGCGCAATCGTCGGCGCCTTACCGCCGCTTGTGAAGGCGGCGCAAAATTGCACGGGCACGGTGTGGGCAGGCACCCGTATGACCCAGAGATTTTCGTCGTCGAGCAGTTCCGCGGTAATAGGCCCGGGTTTGACTCCCACGGACACGCCGGCGGCGTTTGCGGCGTCGGCGCCTTTTGGCCTCAAGCCCAGGACGAGAAGTCGCGTTTGCCTCGAAGGCTCCAGTTGGAAGTGGCGCTCAATCACGGGCTGGCCGCCGCTCTGCGACGCGGTCACCCATTCGCGCACCGCCGCGCCGCCGGCCGTATATTCGAGCACGACACTGTCGCCGAGCAAGCGTAGCGCTGAAAGGCGACCCATGGCTTCGCTTAACGGCCCGCGGCCCACTTCCTCCGGGCTGGGAGCCGGCTCTCGCGGGTCCTCAAGGGAGGGCTTCTCGCCCGTTTGCCAGCCGGGATAAACGCCGTTCACCATCCAAACCGTGCCGTTCGGCTCGGGGGCGGGGAATTGCCCCCCCGGGCTTTTCTGGTCCGGCTTGTGATAGGAACCCGGCGCCAGCGCTTTGGGCGTGACGCCTTGACCGTGCCATAGGGCGGAAACGCGGAGCAGGTCGGTGTCGAAACACACCCAGCAGTCCTGCCCGAGATTAAGGATCAATCCGCGCGGTGTGAGGTTTTGGGGCGCAAGGTTGCCCTGCGCTTTGCGTGCGTCCAGGACGGACGAGAAAAACGGAAAACCGGGTTCTACCCAAGCGGCGTAGCGAGTTTCGGCGGCGGACGCCACGAGGGCACTCGCCAGGAGCGAGCCGAGAATTAGATACAGGCGGAGGGTCATACAACAGGGGTTTTTGACACGAAGAGGTCAGGCGGGGAGCCGAGAATTTCCGCCGGAGCCGCGCGGCTGGAAATTCTCGGCTCGGATTGAGCACACCAGCAGCGTCGGCTAACGCTGCCAGCAGTTCCGGAGGGTTAGCTTCCGTGTTGGGCCACGGGCGCGCCCAGATCCCGCTGAATCTCAGATAATCGATAACCAAAGCCGCTGCCGCTAATCGTCGAAAGATCGAGCGTGCCACCGCGGCGTTGGTAGAGACCGGGATGAATCTTCGCCTCGGGGCGCGAAGCTTCGGGATAAAACTGCATGGAGTTCGCCTCGACCCCCATGATCGTGCCAACCTGCGCGGCGAGTTGCACGTGCGGCAACATCGCGATCATGGGATTGGTCAAATCCTGCACCATCAGGGTCATCCCATGGGATTTGGCCCAGCAGGCGCTGAGCAGAGCGCCGGTTTGCGTCTTGCAGGTCTTGAGGGCGACGCCACTCCAGCCGAGCTCCCGACCCACCGCGACATGTTTCCAGTCGTGCGCGCTTTCATCCATGAAGAGCGGCTTGCGCGCGGAAACGCTGTGCACGTCAATGTGGTGCTTTTCCAAATCGTAGGGGAAAGGCTGCTCGACGTAGAGCAGCATCCCGTACGTGCGAGGATGTTCGGCGCAAAGGCGGTCCAGGATGTCGTTAACGTAGGCGGGGTCAGTCACCGTGCAGTTGAAATCCGCGGTAAGCCACGGCACGCCGAGTTCCGCGGCAATCTGGCCGACGTGGACCGTGCGGGCGTAGTCCCAAGCGGCGTCGATGCCGCGCAACTTGATCTTCAGGCACTGGAGTCCGTCGCGTTTGATCCAATCGCGTAGAAGCACGGGGTAGCCGTCGTTCGGTTCCGTGCCGGTGAGATCGGAGGTTTCCAAGGGGTCCACTCCGCCCACGAGATGCCAGACCGGAATTTTGACGGGTACCGGGCTGACAAAGAAATCCTGCGGATATTTTCCCTTGAACGAAACGGAAGTGCCGGCGGCGGGCGTCAGAAAATGCGCCAAATCGTGGTTCATGAACTCCGGGCCGTAAGTCTGGTAAACCGGACGTCCAACGAGATTGCCGAAGGCATCGTGCAGCGCCACGTCGAAGGGCGAACAGCACACCAGGGCCGCGAGCCACGGCATCGGCTCAGCTGCGCTTCCCCGCTCGCGATTGAAGGTCTCCAGCAGCGACGGTAGCACGTTATCCTGGAACTCGCGTCCGACTTCCATCGGATGTCCCGTCACGTCAAATTTGGCCCAAGCCGCCGCCAGCCGGAGTGAAAATTGCTTCAGCACTTCTTCACGGCCCTCGAACGTCATCGCGCTGGGCCAGACCCAAGTTGCGGCCAGCGGGGACTCACCCCAACCATCGGCCTCGCGACCCTGGCGGTCCCGTGCCCGCAGCTTCACGCGCGAAAGCGAACCTTTCGTGACGGTTTCGCGCCCGAACTTGAACGGGACGCGATTGGTGACCTGTTCAAAGTAAAGCGTGGTCGAAACAGGACGGATGTCGGTGGATTTTGACATGATTGAAACGAAAGGTTACTCAGCGCCGGCGGCGATGATCAAGCACCGGCAGACCCTTTGAGGCTTTTTTCCACTGGGAAACCGACGGCTGGCGACAGTGCTCTTCCGCGCCCGTGCCCGACCGGACGGCGCGCCGCCTCCCAAGGCGCTGCTGGCGCTGGTCCTGGCCCGATCACGCCCGGCGCCGGGTCACCGGACGTGATCAGTCGATGAGGCAAGTCGCTGCCGGCCACTCTCGCTTACAAGCTGCCGTTGACCCCAAAATAGAATTGCGGCGTCAGCTTTTGATAGGCTCCCGGGCGGCCTCCGATGTGGGTGCCACGGTCGGGCGCGCCCAATATATTGTTCACATCGAGGTACACGTTATATTTCTTGGAATAATAATACACCGTCTTGAGATCCAGCGCAGTGCGCTTCAGGACGTACACCATGCGTGAAATGTTTGTATTGTAGGTGCTCAGGTACTCTCCGCGGTGGTTGACTTGCAGACGAACGGAAACGCTTTTCTTGATGTAGGATACGCCGACATTTCCCACCCGCGGATTGAAGCCTGCCACTTTCGGAGTGGGGGCCAGCGCGATCGCGTTTCCGGCGCCGTAATTACCCTCGGCCCGCATCACGGTCAGGTTGGCAAAAGCGCCAAAACCACTCCAGAAGCCGGGCAAATACGTGAATTGCTGCGCGTAATTGGCCTCGAGGCCTTTTACCTTGGCGAAACCGCCATTATATTGGGTCGTGTAGGTGTACCCCGCGTATTCTCCGTCGAACCCGTTGTCGGGCCCAGTTGCAATCTGGGTGCCGCCTTGGGTGTAAATGAAGTTTTTGATCTCCTTCAGGAATGCGCCCATCGAAAACACTCCGGCCGGCTCAAAATAGTATTCCGCCGTCAAATCGAAATTGTTGGCCGTCTGTGGCTTCAGGCTTGGATTGCTGGAGGCCACCGTGAGGTTGTCGTAATTGACCGTTGTGGTCGGAATCAACTGACCAATGCCAGGGCGGCCAATGTTCGTCGCATAGCTGGCGCGAATCACCAGGTTTTTCCAAAGCGAGTACTTGAAGTGCAGGCCGGGCAAGACGCTGCGATAGTCGCCTGTGCGTGTCTGCCGTCCGCCAAATTGAGCCACGCCGCGTCGAATGATCTCCGCGCTGGTCAATGGCCCCACGTAAGCGGCGCGGCGGGCTTTTTCCTCCGGGGTGATGACCTGAAGCGATCCGGTGCCCTTGGTGTCAGTGCTTTCAACCCGGACGCCACCGAGGATCGAGAGCTTTCCCAAATCAACGTTCCCCATGATGTAGTAGGCATTGATATCTTCTTTGAACTGCGTGTTGGCCGTTAATTCGGTCTGAATGTTGGTCGCAAGATTCTGGGTAAAATACTGCGGCGTGTTCGCGATGGCGTCGTCGATCAGGTTGTTCCCGCGGCCGGGGAATGCCGGATGCGGCATGTTGGGATATTTGATATAGTCGTTGAAAAAGCGGCCGCGTCCTGCCTGGCCGAACTGCGCCAGGTTGTCGTCATTTCGCCCCGTCGTGGGATTAACGCCCATTACGCCATCCGGACCCACGTAGGAGCCCGTCCACGGGTGCTGCTCGTTGCGCCGCGTCTGCTGGCGCCAGCGGAGACCGGATTTGATATAAGTGGGAACGACCGTTTCGAAGGACTTTTTGACCGAGAGGCTGGAACCAAGATAAGCATCCCAGCCGGCGTTCCGGGCGATGCTGTAGTTGTTATCCGTGTAACTCGACAACTGTGTCCAATCCGGGCCGTCGGTCTGTGTTACAATGGGATATTCCCAGCGTTCCCTCGTATCGATGGTGAATCCCACGCCACGGACGGTGTAGTCGAGCAAACGCTGGCCCGCATAATTGGTCTTGGAGTTGGATTTGTAGCCGTCGTAATCAATGTCGAGGTTCTTGTAGCGATGAACCCCGCTGAATTGTATCGTGACCGTCTTGCCGTCCTTGTATTGGTTGCGGGTCTGAATGTTGGCCGTGCTGCTGGGCACCGCTCGAATCGCGGTGAAACGATCGGTGTAGCCCGGAATGATTCCGCCCGTGCCGGTAAAATTACCGTTGGCGTCGCGCGTCGCAATCGTCTGGCCGGTTGAAAAGGTCGTATAGCGGTCATTCTCGTGCTCCACGATCTTGTTACCCGTCAGGTTGAGACTGAAGCGTGTGTAATCGCTCAGCTTGTAATCGAGCTTGAGCCCCGCGCCGGTGCGGGTGCGTTCATTGCGGAAATCCACCAATTGCGCGCTGTACGTGTAGGCGGGCCCGGCGACCTCATTGGCGAGTTGTTGGTGCGCCTGAACAATCGTGTCCTGCGGGGTGTTGTGCACTCGGTACGCCGCGTTAAACGCGACCCCCAGCTTGCCCCCGAAGACTTCGGAGTAGGAAATCGAGTAATTCCGCGGCGCCCGCGTTTCGCGCGGATCCAGCGGGCGCCATATGGCCCCGAAAGACCAGCGCACGCGGCGTTCGGCCAAGCTGTCGAACGCACTTTTTGAGACCATGTTGACGTTGCCGCCAATCGAGTCGCCGTCCATGTCGGGCGTCGGCGATTTGACGACTTCGAGGCGCTCGATGGAGTCCGAACTTACCTGTTGAAACTGATATTCGCGCGTCGTCCCAGCGGAGGCGGCATCCGCCAGGCGATTTCCATCCATCGTGATGGTGTTTAACTGCTGGCTGATACCACGAATGCGAATATAGCGGGTGTCGCCGTCGTCAGCCACACCTTCGACACCCGGTAGACGGGAAACCAGTTCCGCGGGATTACCCGCGAGCGTGCCGAACGCGTCGGAGGAGACGATGCTTTTTACGCCACTCGAATTGCGCTGAAGCGTGATCGCCTGGGCGTTGCCTTCGCGTTCCCCGGCAACAACGAATTTGCTCAGGGTGTAGATGTCGGAGGTCAGCCCGACGTCCTTTTGGTTGCGGAGCCCGGGTGTGATGTTAACCGGAACATCCACCGTGTTCAGGCCTGTATAGGACACGGTTATACTGGCACTGCCTGCGGGAACATTCGTGAAGCGGTACGTGCCCTGTTTGTCGGTCACGACTTCCTGTCCCGTGGCCTTGAGCACCACGCGCGCGCCTTCCAAAGTCCGGCCGGTACCGGAATTCGTCACGGTTCCCGTAAGGGCTTCCTGCGCGACAATGGCCGGTGTGAAACCGAGACAACAGAGTGCGAGGAGGAAGAGGGCTGGCAGACGATACGCGCCGGTGGCGAGGGTGATGTCGCGAAGAGACTTCATGGCTGGGTAGGGTTGGTTGGTAGAGGTCGGAGTTCGTGAATCCGCGGGCCGCGAGATAGCTTACGGATTACCGTGCGGCAAAGTGGAGTTTGAATACCGCAAAGCGGACGATTGTTGTCAAAAGAAACTCCCTCTCACGGTGCAGCGAAAACGGGAAGCGCATAAGGGACTACAGTTTGGGCGCCGCGCGCTTCGAGCGCAGGCGGGGGATGATCCACGGTAGCACCCAGATGAGCAAAGTCGCGATCCCAAGGGTCGCGGCAATCGGGCGCATAAAAAAAGCAGCGAGATTGCCGTCCGCCTTGATCAGCGACGTCACAAAATTTTGCTCCAACATGCCGCCCAGCACGAGACCGAGAATGGTGGGCGCAATCGGGAAACCGTTCGCTTCCATGAAATAGGCGAGCAGCCCAAAGGCCAGCATGACGCCGACATCAAACACCGAGTTGTTTATGGCAAATGCGCCGACCACGCAGAATAGCAGAATGACCGGCATGAGAACATTGCGCGGCGCCCGAAGCACGGTTTTGGCCGTCTTGATGGCGGCCCAGCCCAAGGGGAGCATCAGGAGGTTGGCGATGAAAAAGACGATGAAGACCGCGTAGATATTCTGGGGGTTCTCGATGAAGATTGCCGGCCCCGGATTCATGCCCTTGAGGTACAAAACGCCGATGGCGATCGCGGTGATGGAGTCGCCGGGAATCCCGAAAACCAAAGCAGGAATCCAAGCGCCGGCCAGCGCGCTGTTGTTGGCGGCGCCCGCCTCGATGATGCCCTCGATGTGGCCAGTCCCAAATTTCTCCGGTGTCTTCGAGAATCGTTTCGAAAGCCCATAGGCGATCCAAGCCGCAATGTCTGCGCCGGCGCCGGGCAGGGCGCCGATGGCGGTTCCCAACGCGCTGCCACGCAACATTTGCGCGGGATATTTCAGGAGCAGGCCAACCTGGCCGCGAAATATTCCGCCGATGTGCTGCGGCGGCGCGGGCAGCGGGAGGCGCGGGGAGACGGCAAAGCGAATCACTTCCGAAACCGCAAACATGCCGATCATCACCGGAGTGAGTTGAAACCCGCTCATGAGTTGCTCGGAACCGAAGGTGAAGCGGGGATACGCGGCGGGGTTTTCGAAACCCACGCAGGCGATCAACAAGCCCAAGCCCAGCGAAACAAGACCCTTCAGAGGACGGCCGGGGGCGATAAAGACGGCGCAGGTCAGACCCAAGAGAACCAGCCAGAAGTACTCGAATGAGCTGAATTTCAACGCCACTTCAGCCAGCGCTGGAGCGGTCGTGACCAGTACGACCGTGCCGAAAAGTCCACCCGCCACGGAGAAGACGAGGGTCGCGCCCAGCGCCTGCTCGGCCTCGCCATTACGCGTCATGGCATAGGTCTCGTCGCAATAGGCGGCCGATGCGGGCGTGCCGGGCATGCGCAGGAGCGCGCCCGGAATGTCGCCGGCGAAAATTGCCATGGCGGTCGCTGTTACGATGCACGCCACCGCGGCGACCGGGGGCAACACAAAGGTCACGGGCACGAGCAGCGCCGTTGCCATGGTCGCTGTCAGGCCCGGGACCGCGCCCACAAACAATCCGAATAGACCCGACACGAGGATGACGCCCAGCACCGTCGGATCGAACACCAGTCGGCAAGCCTGTAGGAGAGTTTCCATCACCAGGCGATTCCTTCCAACCAACCCCACGGCAGCGGCACGTGCAGCAGAGTATAAAACATGAAATGGATCATGAGCGTGACCCCGATTGAAAGAGGCGCGATCCAGCGGCGACGCACGCCGAAGGCTAGGAACAAACCGGCGAGGAACACTAAACTTGTCGGGTAAAAGCCCGCTCGATCGACGACCAACGCGTAGAAGAGCAGCGAACCAATAATCAAAGCGAAGGTGAGCGCCTGCCGCGGTCGCTTGGCCCAATCTTCCAAGGTGACCGCCGGAACTCCTCGATTTTTGCGCTCGGACCAAACCATGCCCAAGCCGCAAAGCGCAATGCCCGCGCCGATGATGGTGGGAAACAGCGCGGGACTTACTTTCTGGCCTATCGCGCCGTGGAACGCTCGCGCGAACGCCACGATGGCCAGTCCAAAGACAAACAGAAGCGTGCCCGTGACTGAATCCTTAAGCCTCATCGAGCTTTGCCGAGAGTGAAATGTCGCTGACGGGTTAAACAGGGACTATTTGGCGAGGCCGACCGACTGCATCACCGCGCCCAGCTCGCGGTCCGAATTCGCCATGAAAGCGGCAAATTCCTCCGGGCCGGCCCAGCGCAGGCCAAAGCCGCGTTGGTTCATGAAATCGACATATTCCTTGCTGTTGTACGCCTTTTTCACGGCGGCTTGCAGCCGCGCCTCGATGGCTTTCGGGAGATTCTTGGGCGCTCCCACGCCGCGCCACGCGCCCATTGTCCATTTTGTGCCGATTGCTTCCCTGCCGGTGGGGATTTTCGGGTAGAGCGCGGAACGCGTTTCATCGAGTATCCCCAAGCTTCGCACTTTACCGGCGTCGATGAGTGAGCGCCCTTCGGGTAGGGACCCCGGGACCAGGTCCACGCCTTGGGCGACCATATCCAGCAGGCCCGCAGCGTTACTCTGGCTGGGGACCCAGACGATGGAGCCAGGCCCAATCTTTTGTTCATTTAGGAGGCCCAGGAGCGCCACGTGCCAGATGCCACCTTGGGCGGTGCCGGAGGCCTTGAGTTTGCCCGGATTCTTGCGAATCGCGTCGAGCAAATCGCCGAGATTCGCGTAGGGCGAATCCTGCCGGACCTGAATGGCGGTGGGATCGTTGTTGATCAGCCCGAGCGGGGTGAAGGACGCGCCGGTGAGCGGCGTCAGCCCTTGATGATGCATCATGGCGATCTCGACCGTGATGATCCCTATGGTGTAGCCGTCCGGCCGCGCGGACGCGATCGCGGCGTGTCCCACCACGCCGCTCCCGCCGGTGCGGCTTACAACGTTAACGGGTTTTCCGAGATCGCGTTCGAGCAGTGAAGCCATGATGCGCGCGACGGAGTCGGTTCCACCTCCCGCGCCCCAAGGTACGATCATGGTAATGGGTCTTGCCGGATACTCCGCCGCGGCGGCGGACGAAAAACAGACCAGCAGTGACAGCAAGAGCAGGGGCAAAAATCTCCACGTCATAGACCGCAAATTGCGGATGCTCGGCGCCGTGGCCACCCAAAACCTCTGAACTGCAGTGTGGTTCGAGCAGCCGGCGGTTTTCCTTGAAAAACACCAATTGGCCTGAGGGGGCGCTGCGTAACGGAGCGGGGTGTGCGCAATTCCCGTCGCATTGCACGGCCGGTGCGGCGTGTCGCGGGCCAGCCCCGATTCCGTCGTCGTTTGCGGGCGCTGTGGTGCTCGTGGCGACCGACCTCAACGGCTAATTTTCGCGGACTGGTCGAGAGTTGCCGGTGGTTTCCGCTTTCAGCTCCAGAATTCGTCCAGGCAGCCACCCCGTGCCGCTTTTCAGGTCGGTGGGCCGGGTGTATTCGAGCACGAATATTCTTCCGTCCTCGCCGAGATGCACGTCGATCGGCCGGCCGAGTGGCGCAAGAAAAGGGGTGGTGCGCGCCGACCACGAGCCGTCAGCGCGGCGTTGCATTTGCATCTGGAGGAGATCGAAGCCGTGCTCTTCGTCCTCGCCGGGACCTTTGAGGAAACTGCCAAGCCGGCCCACCAGAAAGCGATTGCGCACGCTGGCCGGCCATTCGGCGCCGAGCCAGATGAGTCCGGTCGGCGAGCTATGCGCGTTGAACGTGCCTGTCGCCTGTCCGCCCATGATCGCGGCCGGCCCGAGATTCAGCACCGGAAGCACAAATTTAAGCCCGCCGGGGGCGTCCGGAGTATGTGGATACCACTTCGTGCCCGCCGGGGCGATCCCGAGTTGATAGGGGAAACCGTGATGTTGCGGCAACTCGCCTGGCTTCGGCGGCGTGATGAAGTCCATTTCCTCCGGCGCATGGGCGTCCGGACCATTCGAAACCGTGAACAAGTTGCCCGTGCCATCCCAATTGAAGCTGTACGCGTTGCGGATGCCGCGCGCGATGATTTCAATTTTCGGCGCGGCGGCCCTGGGGTCGAGACGCCACATTGCGGCTGTGAGATCGACCTCGCCCATCTTGCCCAGATTCGGAACCGTCCCCT
>JBEENF010000092.1:0-10919 GCA_041192325.1 Verrucomicrobiota bacterium | reverse complement strand
CGCAGCGGGAGCGTGGGAAGGGTGAATGTCATGGGTGGGGAATCACGTGCCGCGCGACCAAAACAACCGGGGCGTCGCACGGAGCGAAGCCTCCCGCCCCCCCCACGCAGCTGGGAAGGAAAATCGCCTGCCATCCGTCGCGCAGAGCCTTTGTCATGGCGTCCATCCCCTGCACGATGGACTCGGGATAAGCCGGAGGGGAGATATAAAAGCGGGCGGTACCGCCTCCCACCGCGCTCGCTTCCCGCGGCCCCACTCGCCCGAATCGCTCCCAGCGGCTAAAAGCCGGCGAGGGCGAGCCCTCATCCGTTTCCGCAACGCATCGCGCCCAAGCGGCGGGCGCGGTCCGACCCGGGCATATTACGCGCGGATGCCTGCCCTTCTTTCGGCTAAAACATCATCCCTTCTTCTCCGTCAGCTCATCATACGCCACGCCCAAATTCTGTCCGAGGCGGTTCGGCAGCGGGGTGTGATAATCCGCGAAGCCCGGCAAATTCTCCAAAGCCACAATCTTCTCCTTCGGCTCGCCTGCCTTGATCTGCTTCTGCACATGCTCCAGCAGACCGGAAAGATAATCGCGAAACACCAGCAGCTCCTTGCTCGCACCCGTCACGCTGAACTGCGGATTCGCGTGGCCGAATATATACAGCGCGTCGGCCGGATAGGTCTTCGCGACCTGCTCCAGAATCCCGATCCAGCCGCGAATGCTCGCCCCGCCCGAACGGTCGATCACCGGATAAATCCGGTTGAACATCAGGTCGCCCAGGTGAATCACGTTCGCCTTCTCGAGCTGCGTGACGATGTCGCCCTTCGTGTGCGCCGCGCCGAAATACTTCGCGGAAACAACTTCGCCCCCCAGCTCTTGTCGCCAGGTGTCGGCAAACGTCGTGTCGGGCGGCGTGGGCGTGTCGCCTTTCTTGTCCGACGCCGCACGCGCCCGCATCAGCTCCGGCACGTTCGCGTGGCCCAGGATCATCCGCGTCGCCGGCTTCAACACCGCGTTGCCGCCCGTGTGGTCCCCATGGTGATGGGTGTTCACGACCACGTCCAGCTTCCGGCCGTTGCGGCCCGGCAGCCCCGCCAGAAATAGCTTCGCCGTATCCGGAAACTGGGTATCGATCGCCGCGACCGCCTCCTTGTTCACCAGCCAGCCGATTGTGCCGCCGCGCGCGGTGAAATAGCCGGCGTCCCGCCGGAGCAGTTTGAATTCGGGCGTGACCGGCGGTGGTCCACCTTTGGCGGGCTGGGCCAAGCCCGGGGAGCGGCCGGCCATCAGGCCGGCGGCGGTGAACACGGAGGATCGGAGGAGGAAATCGCGACGGTTCATCCCGGTCACCGTGAACCCTTTACGCGAGTTTTCGAACTCAAAACGTTACTTTGGAGCCCGGACATCGATCGCGGGCATTGCCACCGTGCCTCAGTGCACGCAGGCGGCCACGAAGCGCGGGTCGAGACCGGCGTGCCGTTCTGCAACGAAGGCTCAAGCGACCGTGAGGCCCGGACTCCACGCACGCGCCCCGGCACCAAAAATGTCGGGTTATTTCCGCTCGGGTCGATCAACGCCGAACTCGCAGAATTTGGCCCACGGAAAACGCCGGGCGGGTTGGCCCCCGCGGGGTGCCGTAGTGCTACTCCTTCAGCACTTCGTCGAAAAGCTCCACAAAACGGTTCAGATGCGCCGCGCCAGCCTTGATGGCGGCGCAATCGGAGCGCCAATCGAACTCAAAACGTTTCCGGGCGTCACTGACACTCTCCTCGGCAAAAATGTAGCGGATGCCCGCGTGAACTCCCTCGCCCGGCTGCAGGTCCATGCCCCGGTTCCAGGTATTCGGCTCATTCTTGCGGAGCACCATTCCCTGCGATTGCAGTTTCGAAGCCCAGCCCGGCGCCAAGCCGAGGCTGCGGGACCGGTGGTTGCAGAAACCGCCTTGGTAGAGGAGCACTTGGGCGCGGAAATAGTACGGCCCCTTTTGGTCGGGCGCGGAATCAAGCGGCGTGAAGTACATCCAGATGCGTTGCACCCACGGATCGTCGAGCCGCCCAGCCCATTCGGGCCGCCCGGCGTGAATCGCCGGGGTTAGGGAATTGATTCGGATCGGGGCGCCCTCGACGCCATCCACTTCGCCCAGGATGCCTTTCAGGATCATGGCCGCGTGCTCCCGATCATAGCCCACGGAGCGCTTGGGCCGGCGCTTTTGATCGTCGATCCCCTGACCGATCCCCGCCTCCGTTAAAGCGGCGCAGAATCCCTGCATCAGCCTGGCCTCCGCGACCGTCGACGAAGGGGTCGCCGTGAGCAGCGCAGCCTTCAGCATACGCCAGGTAATCGTGGTGGCAGCGAAACGATCATCGCCCAAAACTTCCTGATCTTTTTCGAGCAGCCAAACCAAGTGGGGGGCCGTGGAGTGCCGGCGTCTCCAATAGGAGACATAGGCGTCGAATTGATAGGGTTTCTTTCCGTCCCTTACCTTACACTCCACGATGACTCCGAAATGCCCGGCATGGAGCAGGAGGTCGATTTCCCGACCTTGGTCTGTGAGGTGCAGATGATCAACCACCAGGTCCGCCGGCAAGTCCGTCAGCACGGAAGGCTTTCTGGCCAATCGCCAAAACACCTTCCTGGCGCCCGGCGAACTCCGCAATAGTTCCGCGAGCGCCCCGGACGCGGAATTCTCGTCCTGATACTTAATCAGGAAGCCCGTCCGTGAAGTGGCCGTTAAATGCGTCATGTTTTTTTTCCGCTCTCTTTTTGAAACCCAGCGAAAGGCAGGGGCGCTTCATGACGCATAGGCGAGGCGTCGTGCCTCGCGGGCCGCGGACCGGAGGCCGTGCGGCAGCGGCAGAACGGTTACGAGAATCGCTTCGTCCGGAACCTGCCCGCGCGTAAAAAGAAACACATGCTCGCCGTAGGCCCGGGCAAATTGGCTCTGGTCCTGCGTCTGATAACCGAGCAGCAGGCCGCGAATTTCCCGCCGCGGTGTGCTGGCGGCGAGGCCGTCATAGAACACGCGCTCCAGCATCCGACCAAGGGTGGAGCGATTCCAGCCCACGCGTTCCTTTGCACGTTCGACGGCGTGGTGGGTGAGGGCGAAGTGAATCATGGCGGGCGCGTTTATCGGGCTTGATGATCAATTTCGCGCGCAGTCTAGCTGCGACCCTGGGACAAAAGCTGTCCGTGGGGCTAGCGCCGATAGAGCTTTCGCACCCGCTCCGCGTTATCGCGCACGCGATCGATCAGCTCGGCCGGAGCGATGACATCGACCTCAGCGCCCCAGCCGAGCACCCACCGCTCCACCTCGTCGAGGTTGTCCACGCGCAGGGTCAGTTCGAGGCTGCCGTCCGTTCGCTCCTTCTCGGTCTGGGATCGGTGCCACATTCGCTCCTTCACCCGCTCGGCCACCGCCGGCGAGAAGCGCACGACCACCCGGTAATCGCCTTTGCCCACAAAAGCGCCGAACGAGTTCGCGAAGTGCCGCTCGGGGTCGAAATCGGCGGGGCACACGAACGAGATTTCCGTCACCTTGAGCTTGCGCATCCGGGCCACCGCGAAGTGCCGCAGTTCGTTTCGGCCGGTGTCGTGCGCCACCAAGTACCAGAAATTATCGCGGTTGCTGAGGTGATAAGGTTGCACCCGGCGGGCCTCGACGGCGCAAGCCCCCGGTTTCGCATAGTCGAACTCCACTTCCCGCGACTCACGCAGCGCCTGGCTCAAGCGGTCGAACACCTTGAGATCGGTTTTGCCCAAGCCCGTGTGGTGAAAAGACACGCTGTTCATCCGACCCGGGGCGAAGCTTACTTTGCTGCGGAGCGACGCTGACAATTTTTCGAAGGCCTGCGCGAGTTGTGCGTGGTAGGGCGTACCCTCATACTCCTTGAGCGCCGTCTCCGCGACCAGGAGCGCGAGGAGTTCGCCTTCGCTGATCTGCACGGTGGGAAAATTCTTCACCGGGTAGCTGTACCGGTAGGCGTAGATTTTTTCGTCGTACTCCACCGGCAGCCCGAGTCGGTCGCGCATGAAGGCCAGGTCCCGCATGACGGTCTTCGTCGACACCTCGAGCTTCTCGGCGAGTTTGCTGCAGTTGGGCAGCGTGTTGTCCTGCAGTTCCTCGTGGATCCGCATCATGCGTTCGAGCGGGGGACGCGACAGATGAACCGCGGGGGTGGGCGATCGGGGCATCGAGCCATAGTTGTCGTTCTCGAAAGCGCCGGAGGCAACGCATATACTACATCGTAAATATCTTACGAGCCCGTCTCTCCTTGGGAAGGCGCCAGCGTGCGCCTTATCCGCGGAAACTAAAAAGTTCCCGCTCAGCCGCTGTGACGGGTCGCATCTGCAGATTGCAGGCTTGATTCCAAGAGCGTGCATCGGAGCGCCTTTTCCCCCAGTGCCGCTCGCACGGTGGCCTCGCTGCCCCAGACATAGACGCACTGACGCGCGCGCGTGATCGCGGTGTAGAAAAGCTCGCGGGTCGCCAGCGGACTTTCTTCCGGCGGCAGGATGACAACGACTTGATCGAATTCGCTGCCTTGCGAACGATGAATCGTTAACGCCCACGCGGGGCTGTGCTCGGGCAATTGGCCAAGGGCGATCCGACGCGGCAGTCCCCCGGCCGAGGTCGCCGGAAAAAAGGCGGACCGCAATCCATCGATCTCCATCACAATCCCGATGGAGCCATTCGTCAGCCCGGTCTCGGGGTCGTTTTGGTTGACGATAATGGGTTGGTTCGGCGGCCGATGAACCTCACGGCGAAGTAGGAGCTGCCGGTGGATCGCATCGTTCAGGCCGGCGACACCGAGGGTATGGTCGCGATGAGCGGTCAGGAGCCGCACGCGGGCCAGCGCCGTGAGGGCGTCATGGGCGGTGCGCGCATCCGCGATCGCGGTAATCGCCGACTGCACGGTGGAAGGCAGACTGTTCCAGGTGAACCGCCCGCCATGGTCGCCGAGCCAGCTCAGCCCGTCATCAGGGACGGCGCCCTCGGTCGCCGGCGCATGACGCTGCAGCAGGGTCATCGCGTCGTCCGCGCGGAGGTTTACCACCGCCGTCGCGAGCGCCCCGATGCCGGGTCGGTTTTTGAAGCGGTGACTTTCCGTTAATTCAACCCACAGGTGGTGGAGCCCATCCTTCGGCTCGGCGCGGGCAAAACGTACCAACGAACCAAGTACGTCTCCGGCGGCGACGCTTTCCAACTGATTGGGATCGCCGACCAACACGAGGCGGGTTTCCGGTCGAAGCGCAGCGAGCAGACTCTGCCAAAGGAGGGTGTCCACCATCGAGCATTCATCCACGATGACCACGTCGGTCCGGAGCGGTTCGCCGGCATGGTAGCGGCAACGGCCCGTGGACGGATTGAATCCAAGCAGCCGATGCAGCGTCGAGGCCGTGGTCGCGACCGCCTTGAGCGCCCGTTTCGTTGGATCGGAAATGGAAGCGGGCAGTTGATCCGCCGCGGCCTGGACCGCTTCTTTCAACCGGTCAGCGGCTTTGCCCGTCGGGGCGGCGAGGTGAATGAGAGGTGCCTGATCGGGAGCGGCTGCGATCAAGAGCGCGAGCAGTCTCGCGATGGTGTGGGTCTTCCCCGTCCCAGGTCCGCCCGTGATCAGCGCTAGGGTGTGGTCGAGGGCACACGCCACGGCTTTCGCCTGCTGCGGGTGGATTTGGTTCGGGCCCAAGTCCGCGATGAGTTGCGCGGAAGGGCGCGACAGTCGGGGCGCCGGGCGACGGGCCCTGGCAAGCAAGTGCCGGGCGATGGCCTGCTCCGCTTGAAAGAATCGCCACGCTTGGAGATACAAACGACCGGCGTGCTGCCGCAGGACGAGCGGCCGCGGGGGGAAATTACCCTCCGTCGCAGTCTCCACCCCGTGGCAAACCGCGCCCCATTCGGACTGATAGGGAGAAGTGGTGGCACTGAGTGCGCAGGCCGTCCCGCCCTCGGCGTGCGCTTTGAGCAGTTGGCCCACGTCGGGAATGCGCGCCGCCGGCAGCGCCCATCGCCGGACGAGAAGCTCGATCTCGGGGGCAAGGGTAGTGGGAGAAGTCCAGAGTTTCATGGGACGGCGCAAACGGCGGAGGCAAAAAGCGAGTCGAGCGCATCGAGCATCGCGACCGGTGGATTGATGTGGAGCACGCCACGGGACTCGCCGGGCACAATCGCGCGGAGAAAGACGAGCCATGCGCCCGCGATCTCCGGCTCGTTTATGCCGAGGGCCCAAAGGTAACGGCGCAAGGCAACCAAATAGAGATGCGCCTGGAGGAGGTAATGCTCGTCCGCTGCGCACTGCAGAAGCCTCGCCTCGGTGTAATCGCTCAACGTGGCGCCGAGCCGATTGGTCTTCCAGTCGATGACGCCCCAAGCCGGCCCACACCGGACCAGCCGGTCGATGAAGCCTTGCAGCAAACCTTGGAAGCGCTCCTCGGAAAGCGCGGCGAGCATGACGGCATAAGGGCGATGCAGCGGGTCCGCGTGCTCCTCAAAGCAGCGCGCAAGATCACGCACCGAGAGCGCGCCTTTAAGTGGCAGATGGAAATGCCATTCCGAGCCGTGTGGTTCGGGGCAAATTTCGTGCAGCGGCGCGTCCCCACAGCCCGGCAATCGAATCAGGCGCAGGCTGGAAAACAGTCCTGTAAAAGCGTCCTGCCACGTGGGCTGACCCTGCTGGGGAACGGGGAGACGGGCCGCAGCAATGTGCCGTGACAGCGCGTTCGCGTCCACGGTACCCAAGTCCCAATTTTCAATCCAATCGTGCACGGCGGTGCCGATGGCCGCCCCACCGGGGGCAGTCAGAAAGAGGAGACCTGCCTGGCCGCCGCCGATGCGATCGGCGGCAGCGAGCACTGCGGGCTGAGGCGATAAGACCAGGGGCACGCCATGGGCGTGTTTTTCGCGCGTCAGCGTGGAAAAGGAAGTGATGCGCCAGCCCGGCGGCACGACAGGCGGGGGCAAGGCGGCGAGGCCAGGATTCGCGTTGGGTGAATCAGCCGTACCCCGGGTGTAGCGATCAGGGGACTCCGGTGGTGGATCGCGGAAGGTGATCGCGGGGGTGTTTCCGTTCGGACCTTCCCCGTGGGGGTGCGCCCCGAGGGCGACCAACGTTGCGGCGTGGCGAGGCCCGCGACTTTCCCTGGCGGCGGTGGCCCATGCGGGCGAGTATGCCGGATGTTCCGTCGTTTCCAGATCGGTGCGCATCAGCCAGTCGAGCGGACTCGCCAGATCAAATTTAGCCGCCGCGCTGTAGCTGCAAATCCAAAGGCGCACCTGCGCCCGGGTCAGGGCCACGTACGCAAGGCGCAGACGTTCCTCCAGTTGCGCTGCCATCAGTTTCTGGATACGAGCGGCTTTGGTGTTTTCGTCGAGGAGATCGAGATTGACGAGCACGTCCGCGTTGCCCGTCGCCGAGTCGGCCGCGGTGCCCGGGAGTTGCCCCACCCCTTTGTGTTCCTTCAGCGATTCGGCCAAGTAAGGGCAGAACACCAGCGGGTATTCCAATCCCTTCGCCTTGTGCATGGTCACCACTTGGACCGCTTCGCGATCGCTCGAGAGGTGAAGCTGGCGCTCTTCCGCCTCGGACCGATCCTCGGCGCGGGCGATTTGCTGCCCGAGCCAGCGCACGATTTCGCCGGGCAGCGGCGCGACCTCGCGGGCAGCTTCGAGCAACAGATCGGTGAGGTGACGGTAGTTGGTCGCGCGTCGCTCTCCCGTATGCGGCTCCAGCGCGAGCCGATGGGTAAGGGAGATCTCGGGACGCTCAAATTCGGCCAGAAGAGCGGCCAGTCCGCGCGTCACCCAAGTCTGGTTCAAGCGCAGGAAGTGATCCAGCCACACGACCGAACGTTGTTCGCCGTTGGCCCCGGGCTGATCAAGGCCGGCCAACGCGCTGGCATCGAAGCCGAGCAAGCGGGTGGCGAGCGCGGCACGCAGCCGGCGCGTGCGCCGGGGATCAAGCAGAGCGCGGAGAAGGGTGTGCAGCTCCCGGGCCTCCTCTGAGGCGAACACATCGGCGCCCGAGTTGACCACCACGGGCACGGCGCGGGCGTGGAGCGCCTGGGCCATCGCGTCGGCTTGTTCGCGCGTGGCGACGAGCACCGCGAACTGGCCCGGGGTGACCCGCACCGTTTCGGCGGGCCGGCCGTCGCGGTGGGTGGTACGCAGTTCGCCGTGGCGGAGGAGGTCCACGATCGTGCTGGCAATGCGCGCGGAGAGCGTGGACATCCGGCGCCCTTTGGCGGAATAGGCCTTTAATTGATCGTCGGGAGCAATCCAGGCTTCGAGCCGGGAGCAGGGCACCCCCGCGCGCAGGAGCTGCCGGTCAAAAGCCAGGGCGGACACGGCAGGCTGGAAGGCCATGTCCGGATGATGAAAAGCCCCCGGGCGCTGGAAAAAGCCATTGATCGTTGCAACGAGCGGCTGCGGCGCGCGAAACGTGTGGGTGAGGGTGTAGCCCGTGTCGGCGCTGGCCCGGGCCATCAAATAGGTGGAAAGGTCCGCGCCGCGGAAACCGTAGATCGCCTGCTTCGGATCGCCGACGAGAAGGAGCCGCCGCCGCCGGGCCGATGCGATAAAGATACGCCTGAAGATGGCGAACTGGCGCGGGTCGGTGTCCTGCGATTCATCGATCAGCGCGACGTGGTAACGTTCGGCAAGGTGGTCGGCCAGTCGGGCCGACTGCTCCGCCCCTTCCGGACTCGATCGGTGCAGGGCGCGATAGAGCGCGCCGATGAGGCCATCCTGCGTGATCAGTCGGCGAGCCTCCATGACCTGGGCGAGCTTCGGCACCGCGTCGTGGGCGAGTTGGTGCTGCCAGGTCCATTCGAGCTGACGGCAAACTTCGGAGAGCTGGTTGAGAGCAACAAACCACTCGTCCGCGACGATTTGGGCTCGGAGTGCCTTGCCGACTTTCGTGTTGGCACTCACCTGGTCGGACAGCCCCACGGCGAATTCCAAGCTCTGCCAGTAAGCCAGCGTTTCGTGTCTTCCCTGCTGCAAGGGTGCGAGTTGTTCCAGAACGGACGCGGTGTTCGCCACGGCTTTGTTCCATTTGGGCACGGTGTGGATGAGCGCCTCCGACGACGTCACCAACGCGGGCGAGGTGAGGTGCGAGCAAAGTCGGCCCAGTTCCGCGCGCAGCGCGGCGAAGGAGGACACCGGAGGCTCGGACTGGGGACGCTGACAACGCCGGAAAGAATTGATCAGCTTAAGCGCGGCTGTGAGTTCCCAGCCTCGCGCGGTAGCCAAGGCCGCGACGGTGGCATCGGCCGAAAGCGTGCCGAACCACTGTTCACGCACAATGGGCGCAAGGTGCTCACGGTCATCGGTCGTGATCTCCGGCATGACCGGCAGGCCGCACAGGCTCCCCGCCTGTTGCAGCGTCCGCTGGCAGAAAGCGTGAATGGTGGATACGCTCAGAAGATCGAGGTCGAGCAACGCCCGATCGAGCCGGGCGCGGGCGGCGGGATCCTGCAGCAGCGGCCGGAGCGCGGCGACATGACGGTGTGTTTTGGCTTCGTCCGCCGCCGCCGGGGCCGCCAGAAGAGTCAGCACGCGGCGCACGCGTTCCGCGAGTTCACGCGCGGCATCCTTGGTAAACGTGACGAGCAGCAGCTTCGACAGGTCCGGCAACGTCCCCTCCAGCAACAGCCGGGGCACCAGGTGGCTGATCGAGTAGGTTTTGCCCGTGCCCGCGCTCGCCTCGATGACCGTCAGGCCGGGCTCGATCGGGGAATGGAGCAGGTCCAGTTCGGAAAAAGTTGGCATGGTTTCGGATTCTTGCGGGAACATTCGGCTGCTTAGGTCGCGCCTTGGCGCCACCACTGGTGGAGCGGCGCAGCGACATCCCGGGCCCACTGCAACCAGGCATCATCATGGGGCGGCGCGAACGGATCCGCGTCCCGCCACGCCAAGGTTGCCGCGGGGGCGGTGCCTTCGCCTCCGGCCTGGCTGCCGTAGGGTTCGAGGTTCCAATTCACCCCAGCCATTTCCAATGCGGCGCTCTCGTCATCACTCTTTGCCAGTGCTTCCGCGAGTTTGCTGCTGATCGCGGGCGCAAAGCAAAGCGGACGCCGCTGGCCTTCGAGATAGCCCGCCACCAATATTGCCAATTGCCGACGCGCGTCCTCGACCGCGATCGGGCCGAGCTCATGCAACTGGCCATCGTCGATCCCCAGGACACGGCAGGCGACCGGTACATTCAGATGCACCGCGGCGGCGAGAGTCGTAATGAAGGCCTCGAGCTGGTATTTGGGTTTCTTGTCGTATTTTCCAGTTCGATACGCCAGAACCCAGGGCGCGCGGTCCGTCGCCGGCGCCAGCAAAATTTGGCCGGTCAGGCGAACCGCGGACGGGAGCGGAATATTGATCACGGCAGGCGTTGCCTGGGTGACCAAGGGGGCCAGCGCGATCGCAAGAAGCCGGATTTCCCGGTCGCGCAGTTCCCAGGCGAGGGCGCCCAGAGCGCCCGGCGGCAGGGCGCGATCGGCCGCCATGCGCGCAATGGCCACGGAGGCCCCGCCCAAGACCGGGGGCAGGCGTGCAGCGAGCGCCGTGGCGCGCACAGTATAAGCCTGAAGGGCATCAAGGGCCAAGGGAGCTTCGTCGAGCGCGGTGTCATCCGGATCATCGTCACTCACATCGAGCTGCATGGCGCGAAGCCAAGCGCGGGCCGGATCCTTCCAGAAGGCGACGAGCTGCCCGAGCGTAATCATCTCGGGCGGCGCGATGGCATCGCTCGCCGGGGCGCCCGCAGCGGAAAAAAACGCGCGAACCATCCCCCGGCCGGCAGTCGCAAAATCTCCGGCAATTCGCGCCGCGGCGGCATCGAATGAAAGCGGTAGCGAACTGCCGGGGGAGAAGTATTCGGCGGAGAAGGGTTGAATCCGGTGGCGGAGCACGAGCTCCTTTTCGAGCGGGCCGTTGCCCGCTTCG
>JBEENF010000091.1:0-10982 GCA_041192325.1 Verrucomicrobiota bacterium | reverse complement strand
CAGCCTTTGTTTTAGACTTACAATCAAGAGGATGCGCGCCAAAGTCTCGGTGTTTTCCGATGCGAATGGAAACAAGGCTCGATGCAATCAGAAAATAAAAAGCCTGACTCGGAGCGTGCTGCTGCGCGATGCCTTCCCTTAACTTCTTTGCGTCCTCCCCCACCATGAAATTTTTCGCCATTTCGCGTCTCATTTGTGTCACGGCATGGCTGACGTTGAGCGTTCGCTCCGCGGAGCAACATTCCAGCCTTGTCATCGTGATCGACGGGCTGCGGCCCGACTACATCACCCGAGAGATCATGCCCCATCTCTTCGCGCTGGGCGAAGCGGGCGTGATCGCGGAGGCACACCACTCGGTGTTTCCTACGGTCACCCGCGTCAATTCATCGTCGCTCGCCACCGGCGCCTACCCGCGCGAGCACGGGTTGATGTACAACTCGCTTTATCTGCCGGAGGTCTCACCGAAGGCGATCGATACCGCCGATGCCCCGGCGCTGCTCGCGGTCGAAGCCAGCACGGCCGGACGCCTGCTTACGGCCCCGTCGGTGGGCGAGCTGTTCACCCGGGCGGACAAGAAAGTGCTCGCCATCGGCTCTGGCTCCACTGGCTCCACGCTGCTGCTGAACCACAAGGCGAACTCCGCCGGTGCGGCCTTGGGCGTCAGCCATTTTTCCCGCCCGGCTGACCTGGCCAGGCGCGCGGAGGCGCTGCTGGGCCCCGGGCCGACGACGGCCAGTTCCAAGCAGGACGCCATGCGCTGGGCAGTCGACGCCTACCTGGAATTCGGGCTGAAAGAGCTGCGACCCGACGCGACGTACCTCTGGCTCACGGATCCCGACGGCACGGCTCACCGGCACGGCGTCGGCGCGCCCGAGGTGCTGGCAGCGCTGCGCGGCGCGGATTCCCAGTTGGGGCGGCTGCTGGACACGCTCATGCAGCGCGGCCTGCGGGAGCGTGTGAACATCTTTGTTACCGCGGATCACGGTTTCTCCACCCACGGAGGGCCAGCCAATATCCCCGCGCTGCTCACCTCCCGGGGTCTGGCGGGCGGAGTGAAGATAGTCGGCCCGCAGCTTTACGTGGAGTCGGGCGGCGACGAAAAAATCCGCCGCATCGTCGCGCTTTTGCAGGAGACACCGTGGGTGGGTGCGATCTTCACGCGAGCCGCGGAACCGGGCGGCAGCGATGGCTTCGTGCCCGGCACGCTGTCGCTCGCGGCGGTTCACCTCCAGCACGCCCGCGCCGCGGATATCATGGTGGACCCGCTTTGGGCTGATGCGAAGAACGCCCACGGCTACCGCGGTACCACCACCGCTGGCGGGGTTGCCGGCCACGGTTCATCGAGTCCGTATGATATTCACATCCGCCTCATCGCGGCGGGTCCGGCCTTGAAGCAGGGCCTCCGCAGCTCCGTGCCGACCGGTAATATCGATCTGGCCGTCACGCTCTGCCATCTTCACGGCATGAAGCCCGCTCCCTCCATGGCGGGCCGCGTGCTGACCGAGCTTCTTCGCGAGGGGCCACCGGCTGAGTCCGTGCGCGTGGAGCGCACCGTGCATCGCGTCGCGACGGAAACCGCCATCGGGCCGTATCGGATCGAGCTGCACCGTTCGCGCGTCGGCGCGACGGAGTACATCGATTACACGAAAACATCTCGCTAGTCCGAACGCGGGCGCCGATGACGAGAACGGCCAAGGCGTGAGACCCCGCCGCCACGGCGCGGCGCCTGGGGGGAGCTTGATCGATTGACGCAGCCCCCCGCAACGGGGTAGGACACTTTTCTCCTCATGCTCCAATCGAGTTATACCGTTTATCATGCGCTCGTCGGCGGCATCCTCATCGGGCTGGCGAGCCTGTTGGTCGTGCTGGCGACGGGCAAAACGCCGGGGATTTCCGGCATGTTCAGCCGCATCCTGCGCCCGCGGCCGGGCGACGCGGCGTGGCGGTGGGTCTTTTTTGCGGGCCTGATCGGCGGAGCGGCGGCCGCGTTTGCGTGGATTGGCTCCGCGTCGCTCTACCGACCGGTGGGATCGCTGCCCGCCTTTATTGGCGCCGGGGTGCTGGTGGGTCTCGGCACCCGGCTGGGGCGGGGGTGTACCAGTGGACACGGCGTCTGCGGCATCGGCCTCGGCTCAAAAAGCGCGGTGCTGGCCACGATGATTTTCATGGGCGCGGCGATGGTCACCGTGTTCGCGCTGCGGCAGAGCGGGCTGATGTCCACGCCATGAACGCGCGTCTTTTCGTCCTCTTGATCGCGGGCGCGCTCTTTGGCGCCGGACTGGCCGTTTCTGGCATGACCGACCCGGCGCGCGTCACGAGTTTTCTCGATGTGACCGGAAAGTGGGATCCGTCGTTGATGTTCGTGATGGGCGGGGCGATCCCGGCGTTTGGACTGGGGCTGATCATTTTTCGCCGGCGCACGGGCGGCCTCGGCTGGTTTGGCGCGCGGTTGCCGGCATCTGAGCCCGACCCAATTGACCGTCGGCTGGTGTTGGGCTCGGCGATCTTTGGCATCGGCTGGGGTTGGAGTGGCATTTGTCCCGGTCCCGGGATTGCAAACCTGGCCGCGTTCCATCCCGAGGCGCTGGCCTTCGTGCCCGCCATGGCAGCGGGGATGCTAATCGCGCGAGTCGGTTTTGGCGCGGACGAAAGTTGAGGGCGCGTCGTCCGGCCTGGTCGCGCTGCCTCTCTGCGCCCGGGCGTGCGGTCGCGAAAACTCCCACGGACCTCAGCCTACGCCGCCGCGATTCCGCCGACGAGTGCGATGCCGAATGCCAGGGGGCGATGGTCGCCGACGCGATTCGCCCGCTGCACCGTTGCTCGGGCTGGTTGAGTTTTAAGAGCGGCTTTACCCGCGATATCGGCTGCGTTGGACGGATCGCGGCGTAAAGCAACTCCTGCCGTCTGGGGAGCTGGAGCCCTGCGCGTCCCGGGTGAACGCGTGCTGGGCGATCATTCGTAGGTGTACTTTGAAAACCACGGGTCGCGGGTGTTTTTCTGATACTCTTTCAACTGGGCCGCGAGATCGTCGAAAATCACGCGGTGCGTAGGTTTTTCGGCGAGGTTGACCAGCTCCGCGGGGTCTTCCTGCAGGTCGTACAGCTCGTAGCGCGGCCGGAAGACATAATCGGCTACTTTGCGATTGCCGTAATACGCCGCCTTGTCGCGCAGGATGGCCTGCCACGTGGGTGATCCGTAGAGGTCGGAGGCAAAGGGATACGGAAGCTGGTGCGCGATGTTGAGCACGAGCTTGTACCGGTCGGTGCGCAGCACCCGCATGGGATAGTACATCGTAATCTCGTGAAACTGATGCGATGCAAACACGAGGTTCCAGCCGGGCACTTTGCCGCCATTCAGGGTGGGCAAAAAGGAGCGGCCATGGAACTCGTATTTCACCAGCGCGGCCTCCGCCTTCTTTTTGCCGGCGCCGCGCTGCGGCGCAGGGGCGCCACCTTCGGGGTCACCGGTCCGGAATGGCGGAGCCATCACTTGTTTTACGCCCGCGAAATCCAGCAGCGTGGGCGTGAGGTCCACCCACGAGATCATGGCATCGCTGACCACGCCGCGATTTTTCTGGTCCGGGCTGCGTACAATGAGAGGCAGGCGCATGCCCGTTTCATACAGCGTGGTCTTGGCGCCCGGCCACGGCATGCCGTTATCCGCGCCGAAAACAATCAGCGTGTTTTCGTACTGACCCGTTTCCTTGAGAATCTGGATGAGACGGGCAACCCCCGCATCGGTGCGGGAAATCGCCTGGTAATATTGGGCAAGCTCGGCGCGGCATTCCGGGGAATCGGGCAGGTGCGGCGGCACGGTGAGCTTCTTCTCATCGTAGCGGACGTCCTTGATTTCCGGATAAATGATGTGATTGCCGAACGGGTTCGGATTCAACGGATGCCCCTCGATTTTTCCGCCCGACCGGTGCGACGTCAGCGGGCAAAAGTACAGGAAGAACGGCTTGCTCTGGTCGGCGATGAACGCGCGGGACTCGTTGGCCATGCCGACGGGATTCCAGCCGGTCTCCTGCAGCGCGGTCTGAAACGGGTAAACTTCCTCCGGCGCGACGTGGTATTTGCCGACGCGTCCGGTGCGGTAGCCATTTTCGCCGAGGATGGCGGGGAGGCTGCGCACCGCGCCGTAGGTGGAGAAATGGCCCGAGCCGTGGGCGTGGCCGTAGTGGCCCGTGGCGTGATTCTGCAGGCCGGTGAGAATAACCGACCGGCTCGCGCTGCAACTGGCCGTGGTGCAGAACGCGTAGCGGAACCGCGTGCCCTCGCGCGCCAGTTGGTCGAGCGCCGGGGTCTGCACGTCCTTGTTGCCGTAGCAGCCGGCGTCCTGGCTCATGTCGTCGGCGATGATCAAGATGATGTTTTTGGGCGCGGCCGTGGCCGCGGTGACGCCAAAAAGGAAGGCGGCCAGGCGAGGTAGAATTCGAATGCGCATGAAGGGGGGAGGTTTGCGAATGCGGGGGTTGAAATCGTTTTCGGCGGGAATGCCTGGGAGAAATGCGATCGGCCGTTGGCGGCGCGGGTTGGTGGAGAATCGCCTTTACCGGGCGGCGAGCGCGCGGCACTCCGCGACAACTTCCTCCGTGAAGGGATTCGAATTCGCTTGGTCGGGACCACCGCCGACACCGGCGCCACTCTTCCACCAGATTGTGCCGCAGAGCGCGCCAACGAGCAACAGGGTAACCAATTTCATCGCGCCGTTAGCCTTGAACTCGCGCGCTGGCCGGTCGAGGCGCAAAACGCCTCACGAGCCGCCGCAGGCTGGCCGTCGCTTTTCCCGCCCCGGGCCCGGTGCGGGGTTGGCCGACAAATTGTTTGAGGTTGCGCCCGTGGCTGAGAGGCGAGAAACCCGCTGCCCCAGATGTTTCCGGTGGGAATTTTAGTGCGGCAGCCCGCTGTCTTGACGCAATGAACCCAGCGGGACTGCATGGGAGAGTCCAAGCCCCATGGAACGTCGCGAATTTATCCATTCCGCCGCCAGTGTCGCCGCTCTGACGGCAGTTGGCGCGCGCGCCCAAACGCCCGGGGTCCGCCAGTACACGGCCGCCGTGATCGGGCACACCGGGCACGGCAACTATGGCCATGGCATGGACATTGTTTTCAAGGAGCGTCCCGGCATCGAAGTGGTCGGGTTGGCGGATCCGGATGCGGCCGGCCTCGCGAAGGCGCAGGAGCGCGTGGGTGCCCGCCGCCTCTACGCCGATTATCGCGAGATGCTCCAAAAAGAGCGGCCGCAATTGGTGAGCGTCGCAACGCGCTGGAGCGATCAACATCACGCGATGATCACGGCCGCGCTGGCGGTTGGGGCCCACGTATACTGTGAAAAGCCCTTCACGCCCACGCTGGCGGAGGCGGATGACCTGATTGCGGTGGCAAAACGTGGCGGGCAAAAAATTGCCGTGGCGCATCAAAGCCGGATTTCGCCGCCGACGCTGTTGCTGAAACAAAAACTGGAGGCCGGCCTCATCGGCGAGTTGCTCGAGATCCGCCTCCATAGCAAACAGGACAAACGCGCGGGCGGCGAAGACATGCTGGTGCTCGGCACCCATCAATTCGACCTTGTGCGCTTCTTCGCGGGCGATCCGGAGTGGTGCAGCGCGCGGGTGCTGCAAGGCGGGCGCGACATCACTTTGGCGGACGCGCACGCGGTCGCAGAAAAGATCGGTCCCGTGGCGGGCGACGAGATCGAGGCGATGTTCGCCCATCCGCGGGGGTTGAACGTGCATTACACCAGCCGGCAAAAAAACGCCGCGGTGGCGGGTCCGTGGGGGCTGGAATTCGTGGGCACAAAAGGGCGCGCGCGGCTGCTGAACGACGTGCCCACGCAGGCATTCTCGCTGGAGGTCAGCGCCACCCATCCACGCGGGGAGTGGCGGCTGCTCTCGCCGGAAAAAACCGGCTCCGCCACCGCGAACATGGACGCGGCGAACCGGAGGGTGACAGACGACTGGCTCGCCGCGATTCAGGAAAATCGTGAGCCGATCTGCAGCGCTTACGCGGCGATGAAGTCGCTGGAAATGATTCACGGCGTGTTCGCCGCCGGGCTGTCCCGCGGCCGGGTGGCGTTGCCGTTGAAGAATCGGCAACACCCGCTGGCCGCGAGCGGCGCCTGAGCACGCCGGCGTTACGGGACTACAGCAGCAGGTAGATCACGACCTGGATGCCCAGCGTGATGGCGGTCCACATTTTCAAGTTTTGGGATAGTTTTGGTTTCGCGCCGTCGGGGGTGGTTTGGGCGCGGGGCAGGCAGGCAACCCAGATCGCCAGCCCCACGAGCAGCGCGACAAAAAGGGCCCGCACGAAGCCGAGCGGCACGTGCAGGAGCGCCTGTCGCAGCGCTTCTCCGATGTGATGCAGGGGCGTCATGAGGTAAACTCTTTCGTCGGCGCCGCACCCGGCGGGGTTTTCGGCCCGCGTTCAAAGATAAGGCCCCGCAGTTTTTCCGCCGATTCAGCGGGCGTCAGGAGGCTGACGATGAAGAGTACGAGCACCGCGGTAACGAATCCCCACACCGAGAAATAGAGGTACGGTTCCGAGATCTTGAACAACGGCTTCCAGTGCAATTGGCGGTAAATCGCTTCCTGGTTGAGAGTGAAAAGCGCGACCGACATGACGAGACCGCTCAGGAAGGCGATGAATGCGCCGGTACTCGTGGCCCGGCGCCACAGCAGACCGGCCAGCAATACCGCGAGCGCGGGGCCTTGAAAGAACGCCATCAAGGTCTGGAAGATCGCGTAGATTCCGGTCCCTTCCAGGCCCGCGACAAAAAAGGCGAACCCAATGCCCCAGCCGAGGAGGAGAACCGTGGCGATGCGCCCGACGCGGAGCAGACTTTCGTCGGACGCGGCGCGGCGGAAAAAACGCTGATAAAAGTCGGTGGTGACGAGCGTGGCCGCAGAGTTCAGGTAGGAATCGACGCTCGACATCAAGGCGGCGAGAAACGCGGCAAGAAAGAGTCCGCGGGCCCCCGAGGGCAGCACGTGCGAGACCAGCGTGGGAAACGCGCTGTCCGCTTCGCGCAGTTCGGGAAATTTGGCCAGTGCGATCAAACCGGGAACGGCCACGATGATGGGGATGAGATTTTTCATCAGCGCGCCAAAGACATAGGCGGCCTTGACCTCGAACTCGCTTTTGGCGCCCAGCGCCCGCTGCACAATGGCCTGGTTGCCGATCCAGTAGGCCGGGCCGAGCACCAGCGTTAGCCCGAACAAGATGCCCGTCCACGGAAACGGCGACTTGGTGTCGACCGGCAGGATGAGCGCGGTGTGTTCCAGCGCGGCCCCCGCTGCGGCGCCCCGCGCCGCCTCCACTTCACGCACGCGGGCGATGAGTCCGCTGACGCCGCCCAAGTCCATCGTGCCGAGGACCAGCACCAGCAGGCAGCCAGCAATCATGACGATGCATTGCAGCACATCGGTGTAGACCACGGCCGCGAGTCCGCCGGTGGTGCAATAAACACCCACCAGCGCCGCGGTGACGAGTACGCTGAGAGAAACGGGCCAGCCGAACAAGACCCCCATCATCTTCGCCGAAGCGAAAAGCATGATGCCGATGTTGCACGCCATGAAGATCAGCCAGCACGTGGCCAGCGCGACGCGAATACGCGCATCGAAGCGGCGCTCGAGGAATTCCGGAATGGTCGAGACCCCCGCGCGCCAGAAAATGGGAATGAAGACAAACGCGGCGATGATCATGGCCGGGATGCAGCCGATCCATTCGAAGTTTCCCACCGCGAGGCCGTGCGCGTAGGCGGCGCCGCCCACGCCGATGATGTCGGTCCCGCCGATATCGGTGGCGACCAGCGAAAATCCCACCGCCCACCAAGGCAGGGAACGCCCCGCCAGGAAAAAATCCTTTCCGGTCTTCAATCGGCGCCCGATCCACAAGCCGATGACGAGCGTCCCCACCAGGTAGGCGGCGACGATGCTATAATCTAGAACGGAAAGGGCGCTGGACATGAAGGGGGCGCTTCAAAAAGGGGGCGGAGTAAAACGCAACCGTTGGCGGCTGCGGGAAGGTTGGCAAGGACGCGGATGGGGCGCAGACGCGCCCGGGCACGGGAACCGGCAGGGTCGCGAACGAAGGGTGAATCGAGGGTCGGCAAGGGATCACGCTCAGCGGCTTTTTCGCATCTCGCCGGGCGCGAAGCCGGGGCGGATAGTCCCATCCGCCGTAATTAGGGGAAAACCCTCGGGCACGCGCCCGACGGGGCGGCAGCCGGGTCCGAACGTGTCGAGTCCGAGATCGGTTTTCATCAGGTCCGCAAAGGCGAGCAGGTCCGCCACGACTTTCGGATGGGCCGCCGACACGTCCCGCTGCTCGCCCATGTCCGTCTCCAGTTGATACAGCTCCCCGGTCTTGATGTGCAGCTTCCATGGCCCGCGCCGGACGGCTTCGAGGGTGGCCCCGCTGAAGTAGTGGAAGAAATCACGCGGGGCCGCCGCGTTGGGGGTGGCGGCCAGTACCGGCCAGAGGTCGACGCCGTCGCTTTTCCGGTCGGCGGGCATTTTCGCGCCGGCGAGTTTTGCGACGGTGGGCATCACGTCCATCATGGTCGTGATCGCAGCGGTCGATGTTCCCGGGGGAATTTTGCCCGGCCACCACGCGATGGTACAGACACGGACGCCGCCTTCCCACGTGGTGTTCTTGGAGCCCCGGAAGGGGCGGTTCGTGGCGCCCTGATTGACCGGACCGCCGTTGTCGCTGGTAAAAATGATCAGCGTCTTGCGGTCGAGTTGGAGGGCGCGGACGGCATCCAATATCTGCCCCACGCTCCAGTCGACCTCCTGCGCCCAGTCGCCCAGTAGACCGTTGGGCGACGAGCCCATGAATTTTTTCCCCGGGTAATGCGGGAAATGCACGGCGGCGTGCGCCAGGTAGAGAAAGAAGGGGCGGCTGGCTTGAGCGTGGATGAATTGCACGGCCCGCTCGGTGTAGCGCTGGGTCAGCGTGTGCTGTTGTTCCGCGCCCACGCGCTCGATCACGGTTTCGTTTTCCAGCAGCGGCAACGGGGGCTGATTGTTCCCGCGCAGACCATAGTCATCCTTCGGCAGTTTATCCGCCGGCGCGGGTCCCCGGCGGGGCTTCTGCCCGGCACTGCTCTTCGAGCCCTCCTCGGCCGTGCCCATGTCATTCGAGTAGGGAATGCCGTAGTAGGAATCGAAACCCTGGCGCGTGGGCAGGAATTCCGGCTGGTCCCCCAAATGCCATTTGCCCACCGCCGCGGTCACATAGCCGGCGGCTTTCAGGACCTCCGCGATGGTGACCTCATCCGGATTGAGACCGACGGCGGCGGCCGGGAACAGCACGCCCGGAATGGGAAGCGCGCGTTTTGGATAGCTGCCGGTCAACAAGGCGGCGCGCGAAGGCGTGCAGACGGGCGCGGCATAGTGGGCCATCAGCTTTCGTCCCTCGCGCGCCATGCGGTCGAGCTGAGGCGTCGCATTGTTCGAGCCAAACGGACCAATGTCGGAATAACCGAGATCATCCGTATTGATGATGATGATATTCGGCTGTTCGGCAGCGGCGAGCACCCAGGGGAGTAGGACGAAGGCGAGGAAGGCGTGTTTCATGGGGAATCGCGGGGCGGGCGCCGTGGCGCGCAAGGCGACGACCGGCACGAGGCAAGCCAGGCAAGCGCCGGCCGCGAGATTTTTTCGCGGCACGGCGGCGGCATGCCGCTGCCGGCGGATTTTTCGCGCCAACGCTGACTGCGGGCCACGTTTCTTCCGGGCCGCTTTCGGAACTTCCAACGTGGTCGCACCCACGTTGCGCACAAACGGGGCGGCTGTCTGGTGAACGTCGACTTGCCGTCGATTGTCTCCCGCGGTTGTCGCCAGCCTGCCTTTGAGTTTCACGTCGTACTTCGTCAGGGCACCTTCCTTCACCACAACCGGAACCTGCACCGTTGAGCCGGGCTGACGGGCCTGCTGGTTTCTGCCATGGACGAGGCGGCTCCGAGTGTGACATATCCGAGGCTGAAATGGTGCCTCTGCCCCTGCAAATCCGTCTTTTCCGTCCGCTGCCGCTGGCGCTTTTTTTCCTCGGGGCCATCGCCTTCGCTCGCGCCCAAAGCTATGACGTGCTCATTCGCGGCGGCCGTGTGATCGATGGTGCCGGCACGCCGTGGCTGCAGGCGGATATTGGCATCAATGGGGATCGGATTGTGGCGGTCGGCCGTCTGCCCCGTGCGACGGCGAAACAGGTCATCGAAGCGACGGGGCTGTACGTGGCGCCCGGTTTCATCGATGCGCATTCCCACGCGGTTCCCGGGCTGGGACGCGCGGAAACGGCCGCGGCCGAGCCCTTGCTGCGTCAGGGCGTTACCACCGTGCTGGTCAACCCGGATGGCGCCGGCCCCACCGATCTCGTCGCGCAACGCCGCGCGCTGTCCGCGAACGGAATGGGCGTAAATGTCGCCCAGATGATCGGACACAATTCGGTCCGCTCCGAAATCATCGGCAACGCAGACCGCGCGCCCACTGAGGCGGAACTCACCCGGATGAGCGAACTGGTGCGGCGCGGTTTCGAAGCCGGCGGGTTCGGCCTGTCGGCGGGTCCCTTTTATACGCCGGGCGCGTATTCCCGGACCGAGGAACACATCGCGCTCGCGCGCGTGGCGGCGGAGTACGACGGATTCTATATCAGTCACATTCGCGATGAAGCGGACTACAACGTGGGCGTGATGGCGGCCGTCGAGGAAGTGATTCGCGTGGCGCGCGAAGCGCGGCTGCCGGGCATCGTTACGCACATCAAGGTGCTGGGACCGCGGGTGTGGGGCAAGTCCCGCGACATCATCGCGCGGATCAACTCGGTCCGCGCCGACGGGGTGCAGGTTTTCGCGGATCAGTATCCCTAAGAGGCTTCCTCCACGGCGCTGACCGCGGCGCTCGTGCCGGCCTGGGTGCGGGAAGGATCGGCGAACGCGCTCAAGGCCCGGATGGAAGATCCCGAGCAGCGCAGCCGCATTCGTCG
>JBEENF010000090.1:0-11036 GCA_041192325.1 Verrucomicrobiota bacterium | reverse complement strand
GGCCTCGTTCAACTATACTTGGATCGACACGCACGGCTTGCGCGGCGGCACGCGTTACCTCACTCGCCGCGATGTCGTGGGCTTTATCCCCCATACCGCGAATGCAACCTTGTCCTGGCGCCACCGGTCCGGCTTCAGTGCCCGGGCCCTCTATAATTTTACCGGCGAGCACATCACGTCTTTGAGCGCGGTGACGACCCCCGGCCTGAACCAATACCGGTTTTCATATAAGACGCTGAACCTTGGGGTGAGCTATCAGTATAGTCCCTCGCTCGGTTTTACGCTGGATGTCGCCAATGTCTTTAACGCCCCCCAGGAGTTATACATGGGCACGAAGGATCGCCTCCGTCAGAGCATCACGAACTTCGTCACGATGGCGATCGGCTTGAACGGCCGCTTCTAATCTGCGGCCGCAGCAATCCGCGTGGTGCGGTCGCGCCCCGCCACGCGGCACGGCCTCGCGCTTCGTAGACCTCGCGCAAGTTAGGTCCGGATTTCCGCCGGCCTGCGACGAGCGACCTCCTTGCGGCGCGTTCCTGACGCGGTCATGAACTTTGGCGATCGGGGCGCCGCGCCTGGCGCCGGCGCGATTTCAGCTATTTTAGCTTCGGCGCTCGACCCCGGTTTTGCCGTCGCACGTGGACGATTGACCGGACGCGACGTTTACGACCATCTGCAGCACCCATTCCGGCGGTATCTCCATTTTCCCGCCAACCTTTGGATCTCCCTGGCTTACCCATGAATGCACGATGCCTCGCCCTTGCCTTCACGTTGGCGCTGCCGCTGGGAGCGCAAACTTCCAAGCCGGAGGTTTTTCACCGCATTGATGCCACGAAGGCTGTCTACGACGACCTCGCGATGAAGATCTGGTCGTATGCAGAGGTTGGTTACCAGGAAACGCGGAGCGCCGCGGTGCTCCAGGATCGCCTGAAGCAGGAGGGGTTTGCCGTGCAGGCGGGGGTGGCGGGGATGCCGACTGCCTTTACCGCCAGCGCCGGCAGCGACGCGCCGGTGATTGTGATCATGGGCGAGTACGATGCCCTGCCGGGGGTTTCGCAGGAAGCGACGCCGGAAAAGAAAGCGCGGGCAGGCGCGACCGCCGGACACGCCTGCGGGCATCACTTGTTTGGCGCCGGATCAGCGCAGGCGGCGGTGGCGGTCAAGGACTGGCTGAAAGCGAGCGGGCGGAAGGGCACGATTCGCTTTTACGGCACGCCGGCCGAGGAAGGTGGGTCGGGCAAGGTGTATTTGGTACGCGCCGGGCTCTTTCAGGACGTGGACGTGGCGTTACACTGGCACCCGGCGAGTACGAATGGCGTGATCATGGGCTCCTCGCTGGCAAACAAGTCCGGCAAATTTCGGTTCACCGGAGTGGCGGCTCATGCCGCAGGCTCGCCGGAACGGGGCCGGAGCGCGTTGGACGGGGTCGAGGCCATGAATTACATGGTCAACCTGATGCGGGAGCACGTGCCGGATTCCACGCGTATGCATTATATCATTACGCGAGGGGGCGAGGCGCCCAACGTCGTTCCGGCGTTCGCGGAATCCTATTACTATGTCCGCAGTCCGAGCCGCGCTGTGGTGCGGGAAGTCTGGGAACGGGTCGAGGAAGCGGCGCAAGGCGCAGCGCGGGGCACGGGCACGACGGTCGATTGGGAGGTGACCGGAGGTGTTTACGAGTTGCTCCCGAACGAAGCGCTGGGCCGCGCGATGCACGAAAATCTCCAAGGTGTGGGTGGCGTGAAGTACAACGCCGAGGAACGCGATTTTGCCGCGAAGATCGGCCGCACCGTTCTGGGTCAGGCGCCCGCTCCGGAAATGGCCGAGCTGATCCCGGCATTTAATCCCCATCCCAGCGCTGGCGGCGGCGGGTCAACCGATGTGGCTGATGTCAGTTGGAGCGTGCCGACCGTCGGCGTGCGCACGGCCACCTGGGCGCCGGGCACGCCGGCCCACAGCTGGCAGGCGGTCGCGTGCGGCGGTACCTCGATGGGACTGAAAGGCATGAACATCGCGGCCAAGGTGCTCGCCGCGACGGCCCTGGACTTGTTCCAGCAGCCCGCTCTGATCCTGCAGGCCAGGGCGGAGTTCGAAAAACGCCGGGGCAGCGACTTCAAGTATGAGGCGTTACTCGGCCATCGCGCGCCGGCGCTAAATTACCGGGACTGAGCGGAAGGGCGATTCCCTCCGCCACATCGTCCCGCGCCGGACGGATGATCTCGGGCGTGGGGCAATCAGCTCCAGCAACCCCGGGCGAATTCACACGCGGGGGTGCCCCCGGCGCTTCCCTGAATTTCTGCTCGTGTCGCGGACTTTTGCCTCGTCGAGGCGTTCAGCCCCGCCGCGCGACAGCGATCTTCGCGACGTTCATTGCCTCGTCGCTCCAAAGGCGCGCTTCGCTTCCCGGAATACCGGAATGCAGAAGTGGACGGTGAGCACATCGCCCGCCCTGCTCCCCACGTGCGAACTGTCCCGGAGGACGACCTCTTACGCTATTTTCTCCGAGCGCTCGTTTTGTCCGAGTCTTCGGCATTCTTGCGCATCGGATGAGCTTCCAGCGAATTACCGTCTGTTCTCTTGAGTCCATTGGCCTCGCCGCCGGAAGAAGGCTCATCCGCGGCCCCGGCAGCGGAGCCTTGCGCCGTGCCGGAGCGCGTGCGACGGCCCAGCGTGGTGAGATTGATTTTCTGCAACTGCTGCTTGAGCACCTTCCCGGACTTGAATTTTACCACGGCCCGCTGCGGGATTACGACCTCGGCATCAGGCTTGTTCGGATTCCGCCCGATGCGCTGCTTGCGCAATTGGACTTCGAGCACGCCAAAGTTGCGGAGTTCCACGTTCCGCCCATTGGCCAAGGCTTTCTGGATGATGTCCAACGATTGTTGAACCGTGTCCACGATCTGTTTTTGGGGAAAACCGGACTTGCGGTAAATTTCCAGGACAATTTCGCGTTTTGTTAGATTTGTCATCGATGTTTGAGTTGAGGATTAGTTCGCCTGTATAGGGTTCTGACAGCCAAATCGCTGCGTCAGTTCACGGTTCTGTTGCGAAGGCTGGATTTTCCAAAAAGCCGGGCAAATCATTTGCTTGCGCAGATTGGCCCCAAGTATGTCCCTAGCAAGTAGCCCTTACATAAATTGCTGGCAGTCAATGGATCACCCTCATTCCCAGATATCACCCCAAAACCGAGACGGACACCTGTCCTTAGTAAGTGTTTATACTTACATCTCCGTCAAGATCATAGGGTAATCCCCTAGGGTCAAGCTCATAGGGTAATTTCCTAGGTTTTAGCTCAAATCGTAGAACGGCGTGCTGCCCCCAGGCTCGACGACCGAAAACTCGCAGGCGTTGAGCGCCGCCCGAAGATCGGCGAAGGCCAGCTCGACCGCTTCCCGCGAGTTACATTCCCGCGACAGATGCGTGAGATAGATCCGGCGCCAGCGGGGGCTTGCCACCGTCGCAAGCAGTTCCCGCGCGGCGACGTTCGAAAGATGGCCATGGCGACCGCTGATCCGCTGCTTGGTGGGCCAGGGGCGGCGGTTGTCCGCCTTCAACATCTCCGGGCAGTGATTGGCCTCGACCACCACCACTTCGCATTCGCGGATGCATTCCCTCACATTCTGAGGCGCATGGCCGAGATCAGTCAGCCAGACCAAGGATCGGAGGGGCGTAAACAGATCCCCTTCCTGTCCGGTGGTGAAGCGAAAACCGACGGGCTCTTGCGCATCATGCGGCACAGCGAAGCTTTCGACTTCGAGATCGCGGAATTTGAAGCGGGCGCCGGTTTCAAACAGTTGCCAGGCGGGCCGGTGTTCGAGGCCGTTTTGCACCGCCCGCGCGGTGGCGGCGTTGGCGAAGAACTGGATGCGCGGGAACTTCTTCAGCCCATCGATGCCGCCCGCGTGATCGCCATGCTCATGCGTCAGAAAAACGGCGTCGATACTTTCGAGGGATTCACCAATGGCGGCGAGCATCACCCCGAGCTTCCGGACGGAAAATCCCGCGTCCACCAGCACCCGCGCCTTCTCGGTGACCAGCAGGGCGCAATTGCCCGAGCTGCCGCTGCCAAGGATACTAAAACGCATTGCCACGAGGGGGGTTCAAACGGGGAGCAATCTCCGCGCCAACAGAAAAGCAGCCGCTGCTCCTTAACTTTTCGATTGCGTCTCGCTTCGCAGGGTTTCTCGACCTGGCCCCTGCGACTGACTTCAAGCGCTCGGAAATGATCGCCCGCGTCCGATCGCAAAGCTGCCGTCGGCCGCCGCTGCGCTGCATCGGAAATGTCCAAGCGACGACGGCCGTGGAAAATTGGAAACGAGCCCGCGGATCGACTACCCCGCCTCGGGGCTGCGCTCGGGTCACGCCGGCTCACCGGCCACGAAAAAACCTTGGACGAAGCGGCACGACCGGACGTGCTTGCGTTTCCGCGCCTGAACGACGCGAGTTCAACCGGAACAATTCAGTCCCCTTGTATATACCCCGCTTGTTCACCGTCGTGATCGAAGATCGTTGCCGCGGTCACGGAGCTTTTTACCGGGCTGCATGCCCGCTGACGAGTTCTTCGCCCGTCGAATCCCGACCCAAGTTTTTCAAATCTTCCCTCTGATGACCACTTTGCGCGCCGTATTAGGCCTGATTATCGCGATTCCATTTTTACTGCTCGGTTCGCTTTCCGCCATGGAACCTCCGGCCGGCTTCAGTCTGCTGTTGCACGGTAGCGATCTTGCCGGCTGGCGCGGCGCGGAGACGGTCGACCCGCGCCCTTTTAACGAACTCCCCGCCATCGAGCGAGCGGGTCTGATCGCCGGCTGGACGGCGACTTTGACGCAAAAGGGCGCCAGCGGGAAAGCGCACTGGCGGATCGAAAAGGGGGAGTTGGTGAATGACGGCGCGGGCGGGAGCGCCGCGACCGAGATTGAATTTGGTGACTTCGACTTGCGGGCGGAGTACCGGCTGGCGGCGGGCGCGAGCAGTCGCCTTTATTTGCGCGCAGTCCCGGCGTTGCAGCTCGAGGCCGACCCGGCCCCCGGCAAGACAGACGCGAGTGTCGGAGACGGATTCTGGGCCGGCGATCCCGGCGTGCGGGCGGTCCCGCTCGCGGTGGTCGGCGGCAACGCCGGCGAATGGCGCCGGCTGCGGATCGTGCTGCTCGGGAGCCGCACGAGTGTTTGGCTGGACGATCGGCTCGTCGTGGATCACGCGATCCTCGCGAATCCTTTCGAGCTGAAGCCACCGTCAACGCCGCTCCGGCCGATTTTGCCGCGCGGCCCCCTCCAGTGGCGCGGCCACGGCGGCGAAATGCGCTGGCGAAATCTCTGCATTCGGCCGATCGGGGGCGACGAGGCCGGGCAGCTGCTCGCCGCGCGCGGGGCCGCGGGTTTCAAGAAAATCTTCAACGGGCGTGATCTGGCCGGTTGGGCCGGCGATGTGGATGGCGCGGAGGTGAATGACGGCGCGATCGTGTGGCGGCCGGCCAAACGTGGCACGCTCTACTGGAATGAAACACTGGCCAATTTTCAGGTGCGGGTGGCGTTCAAGCTGCCGCCCGGGGGAAACAACGGCCTCGCGATCCGGTATCCCGGCAAGGGCAACGCGGCGTTCGACGGCATGGCCGAGGTGCAGGTGCTTGACGACAATTATGAAAAGGTGCGCGGCAAGATCGATCCCCGGCAGGCGCACGGGTCGGCCGCTGAAATGGTCGCGGCCGCGCGCGGCTATCAACGCCCGATCGGCGAATGGAATTTTGAGGAAGTCACGGTCGAGGGCTCACGTTTGAAAGTGGAACTCAACGGCACGGTGATTCTCGACACTGATCTGGCGAACATCGGCCCCGCCAACTATAATCGCGGGCTCGCGCATCCCGGCAAAGACCGGACGGAAGGTTTTTTTGGTTTTGCCGGACACAACGACCCCGTCGCGTTTAAGGATATTTTTATTCGACCTTTTTGATCAGGCTCGCGTCCGCTCTTTCCCGCCAAAAACCAACTCCCCATGCGCTTCCCGCCGTTCTTCCTCGCATCGTTCCTTTTAGCGCCGGCGGGGTTCGCCGCCGAAACGAGTTGGCGCTCCTTGTGGAATGAAAAGGATCTCACGGGTTGGGTGAGTTATCTGGGCATTCCGGACGCCTCGACCGTGGCGCCGGGATTGCCGAAAAAAGCCGATGGCAAATATGCCGAGCCGCTCGGCATCGGGCGGGATCCACTGCAGGTCTTCACCGTCACGACAGTTGACGGCCGGCCGGCGATTCGGATTTCGGGCCAGATTAACGGCACGCTCAGCACCCCGGAAGCGTATGGAAACTATCACCTGCGCGTGCAGTTCAAATGGGGTGATTTGAAATGGCCGCCCAAGCTCGATGCCAAGCGGGACAGCGCAATTTTCTTTCACGCGTATGAGCTGGGCGCAGCCGGCAACAAATCCTGGCCGCGTTGCCTGGAATACCAGGTGACGGAAACGGATGTGGGCGATGTTTCCACCGTGACCACCAAGGCGATCACGCGCGGCCGTCCCCAAGGGGAACTGCCCGCGATTTACGATCCCGCCGGCGAGACGATCACGCTGCTTTCGCGCGTGCCGAACCAAGGCCGTTACAATCACTGCACGAAGTCGGCGGATTTCGAGCAGCCGCATGGCCAGTGGAATACGCTCGAGCTTTATTGCCTCGGCGACGAAGCCATTTTCGTCGTCAACGGCGGCATGGTCATGCGGGTCCAAAAGATCCAGCGCCTCGACGGTGAAACGTGGCAGCCCCTGACGAGTGGATTCATCTGCCTGCAATCGAAGACGGGCGAATTGTTTTATCGGGACATTGCCATCCGACCGATCGCCGCGTTTCCCTCGGAGTTCGCGGGCAAATGACGCCGGTGCGGCCGGCAAGCGCCGACGGTCTGCTTCAACTCCGTTCCCGCCTGTCGCCAGCGCAAACCCGCCAGTGCGACTGCCGTGACGGCATAGCGTGAAACCTCGCGCCTGATGCGCGGCGTGGCGCCCCCGGGCAGAAGCCGTCTGCTTGGCTTCGCCCGCGAGGTTCGGCAGGGCCGCGTGGAGGACAGGCTCGAGGACGCCCCGTCGATTTCCATTGTCGCTCCGCCGAAACGCACCCGACACGCCGAAACCAGCGAGGGGGAAGCGGAGAAAACGGAAGCGGGGGAAGCAGGGGCAGGGAGCAGTATCGCGGTTAGCCCATTGCCTTGTCCCTCTATAATAGAAGGCGCTTACTGTTTTATCGCCCGACTTCGCTTTTTGCCCGACCGGCGACGTGCCGGCAAAGCCGTACGGGCCGCGGATTGACCACGGGCCGTTTTGTGGTAGGTCTGCCCCCTTATGTCTGCGAAATCCACTGGCCGTTCTTCGCGTGCGCGCTCCCCCAGGGCCTCCGCCGCGCCCGTCGTCCGGACGCTGCCGGGCACGGTTTTCATCACGCGACAGGTGCATTTCAATGCCGCGCACCGGCTCTTCAACCCGACGAAAAGCCAGCAATGGAACGTGGAGCAGTTCGGCTTGTGCACCAATCCGCACTGGCATGGCCATAACTACGTGCTCGAAGTCACGGTGCGCGGCCAACCGGACCCCGACACGGGCTACGTCCTCAACCTGACCGAGCTGAAGCGGATCCTGCACGTGGCCGTGGTCGACAAGTGCGATCACTGCAATCTTAACACCGACGTCGATTTTCTGCGCGACGTGATTCCCTCCACGGAAAACCTGGTGATCGCCTTTTGGCACGAAATCGAACCGCTCCTTCCCGCCGGCAAGCTGGACTGCGTGCGCCTCTATGAGACGCCGCGCAATTTTGTCGAATACCGCGGACCGCACATCTCCTGACCTGCAACTGCTGGCCTGACCGAGTCCCTCCGGACTCCGGTTGTTATCGTCACCAACCGCCTGGCCGGCGCTTTCAAAAACGACCATGAACAAAACCAAATCGATGTATCTCCACCGCTCTGCGGCGGGGGCCGAGCCGCGCATTCGCCGGGGCTATGACCGCCGTTTCCGCGTGACGCCGCCGTATCGCGAAACGCTGCCCGACATGATGGAGGCGGCGCATGACGCCATCCAGGGCGCGCATGTGCCCATCCAGCAGGTGGGGGTGCACAATTTCAAACTGCCGCTGAAGTTTCGCGCCAAGGCGGGGGAGATTCTCACGTTGGAAGCGAGGATCACGGGCACCGTCTCGCTCGAGGCCGATTTGAAGGGCATCAACATGAGCCGCATCGTGCGCTCGTTCTACGATCACAAGGACGCGGTGTTCACCGGCGAATGGATGGGCAAAATCCTGCGCGCGTATTTGCGCAATGTGAAAAGCAAGGATGCCCGCCTGAAGGTGAATTTCTCCTATCCGATGCTGCAGCCCAGCCTGCGCAGCGGGCTCGAGGGTTATCAGTTTTATCAGGTCGCCTTCGAGGGGGTTATGACGAGCGCCGGGAATTACCGCCGGTTCATTCACTTCGACTTCGTGTATTCGTCGGCCTGCCCGTGTTCCGCCGAGTTGTCCGAGCATGCGCGCGACACCCGGGGTTCCTACACGGTGCCCCACTCCCAGCGGAGCAAGACGCGCATCACCCTCGAGGAGGAGCCCGGGAAAAAGATCTGGATCGAGGATGTGCAGGCGCGTTGCGCGCGGGCGCTCTCGACCGAGACGCAGGTGATGGTCAAGCGCGAGGACGAGCAGGCTTTTGCCGAGCTCAACGGCGCGCACTTGAAGTTCGTGGAGGACGCGGCGCGCCTGCTTTACCGGGAGTTTGACGCCGACAAACGCATTCGTGATTTCCGCATCGCCTGCTCGCATCTCGAATCGCTGCATTCACATGATGCGGTCAGCGTCATCTGCAAAGGCGTAAAGGGAGGCTTCGTGGCCGACTATATGGATTTCGGCTCGCTGGTGTGCTGAAAACTGCCCGCCCTTTCGCGGATTGCACGGATGGGCGCGGATACAAACCGATGATCACGAGAAACCATGAGTAATCCGCGTTTATCAGCGAAATCCGCGGGGAAAAACAGGCCCGTTGTACTCATCACTGGCGCGTCACAAGGAATCGGCGCCGCGATTGCGCGGGTGTTCGCCGAGGAAGTTCCGGGCGTGCAACTCGCGTTGGTTGCCCGGAACGTAAAAAGCCTGCGCTCCGTCGCTGCCGCCTGCGTCAAGCGGGGGGTCGTCGCGGAAATTTTTCCCGGTGACGTTTCCGCGGAAGCGCCGGTCGCGGCCATGGCCGCGGCGGTCACGCAGCGATTCGGGACCGTCGACGTGCTGATCAACAACGCGGGCGCCTTTTCCGGCGCGCCCTTCACCGAAATGAGCGTCGCTCAGTTCGACGCGCTGATCGCGGCCAATCTCCGCAGTGTGTTTCTCGTGTCGCGCGCGTTTGTCCCTGGCATGATCCAGCGGCGTCGGGGCGACGTATTTAACATGAGCTCGATTGCCGGTCTGGTGGCCTACCCGGGCGGCGCCGGTTACTCCGCCGCAAAATTTGGCGTGGCAGGCCTGAGCAAAGTCATGCGGGCCGAACTGCGGGCCAAAGGAGTGCGCGTTTGCTGCGTCTTCCCGGGCGCGACTTGGTCGCCGTCATGGGCGGGAAGCGGCGTCGCGCCAGAGCGCATCATGCCGGCCAGGGATGTGGCGCGCGCGTTTCTTGACGTCTGGCGTTTGTCGCGGAACACCGTCGTCGAAGAGATCGTGCTCCGGCCCCAACTGGGCGACGTGTAAAGAGAATCCGCTGGCGCGGGCGACGGCGCCCGCCCGGTTTCTGCCGTTCAGCGCCAAATCACGCCGGCGTCAATCGCGGCCAGGCTGGTGCGCCCCGTCAGGGCCATGGCCATCTCCAACTCGCGGCGGAGAATCTTCACCACCCGCGCGACGCCCTCCGGCCCCTGCGCGGCCAGCCCGTAGATATAAGGCCGGCCAATCAGCACGGCGGAGGCGCCGAGCGCGAGCGCCTTGAGAATATCCGTGCCCCGGCGAATCCCGCCATCGACCAGCACCGGGACTCGGCCGCCCACGCGGGCGACGACCTCGGGCAGCACGTCGATCGTCGCCGGCGAGGTGTCGAGATTGCGTCCCCCGTGATTGGATACGATGAGGCCGGACACGCCGGCGTCGCACGCGCGGGCGGCATCGTCGGGATTCATGATGCCCTTGAGCAGCACCGGCATCTTGGTCAGGGAGCGCAGCCAGGCGATATCCTTCCAAGTGAGTTTCGGATCGAGCATCGCGCTGTACATCGTCGACTCGGTGGGCCGCTGTCCACCGGTGGCGGCGACCAGTCCCTTCAGATTGGCCCGCTCCATTCCCGGCGGCATCGCAAAAGGCGTGCGCAATTCACGATAGCGCGGGCCCAGCACCGGCGTGTCGATGGTGACCACGAGCGCCTCGTACCTGGCCGCCTCGGCGCGCCGGACCAGTTCGCGGGTGAAGTCGCGATCCGGCTGCACATAGAGCTGAAACCAGAGCGGGCGGGTCGCGGCGGCTGCGATGTCCTCGAGCGAAGTGGTGGCGGAGGTGCTGACCACGAGCAGGGCCCCGGCCGCCTCGGCCCCCTTCAGGGTTGCGAGCTCGCCTTCGGCGTGAAAGAGCCGCTGATACGCTGTCGGCGCCAGCAGGATGGGGAAGGGCAGCTCGCGCCCCAGGAGCGTGAGCCGCGTGTCGACGTGCGAGACATCGATCAACGCGCGCGGGCGCAGCCGGATCCGTTCGTAAGATTCATGGTTCCAGCGCAGCGTGAGTTCATCGGCGGCTCCCCCGGACATGTATTCCCAGGCCATCGGCGCCAGGCGTGCCCGGGCTTCACGCTCGAAATCAGGCACGTCGACCAGCCCCACGGCAGAAGAAGGGGCGCCGGTTCCAGGGGCCGCGGGCGAAGACGCCAGATTGGCGGCCGGTGTCGCGCCTTTGGCCGCGAGGGCGGACGCGCCGCTCAGGACACTCGCAGACCGAATCAATTCACGTCGGGTAAGGGACATCGGGGGGGGCGCCGCGGCGATCGGGGTTGGTCGGCCGGCGCGCGTCTTGTTACAAGGCGTGCCGGGAAACTCCAGCCGAA
>JBEENF010000089.1:0-11107 GCA_041192325.1 Verrucomicrobiota bacterium | reverse complement strand
CGGCATTTTCGCTTTCCAGTTCCGAGGCACCAAATTCATCGGCGCCATTTTCGGACCAGTCATGCTGGTCTGGTTTGTCACCCTCGGGGCCTTCGGTCTTTGGCGCATCATGGAAAATCCGATGGTGCTGCAGGCGCTGAATCCGCTGCTGGGGTTGAAGCTGCTGGCTTCCCACTCCCCGCGCGCCGTCGCCATTCTCCTCGGCGCGGTGGTGCTGGCGTTCACCGGCGTCGAGGCGCTTTACGCCGACATGGGCCATTTCGGGCGGCGCGCCATCATCGTTTCGTGGTACGGCCTCGTTTTGCCAGGGTTGACGTTAAACTATTTCGGCCAGGGAGCGCTGGTTCTTTCCGGCCGAGGGTCCGTGGACAATCCATTCCTGGCGATGGCCCCCGAAGGTCCGTTGCGCTACGCGCTGCTCGCCTTGTCGGTGGTCGCCGCCATCATTGCGAGCCAGGCGTTAATTTCCGGCGCTTACTCGCTGGTGCGGCAGGCCATCCAACTCGGCTATTTTCCGCGCCTTGCGGTCAGGCACACCAATCCGGATCAGCGCGGCCAGATTTATCTACCTTTGGTCAACATCGCCCTGGCCATTGGATCGATCCTGACGGTCCTGGAATTCCGTTCCAGCACGGCCCTCGCCGCGGCCTACGGCATCGCCGTCACCGGCACAATGATTGTGACCACCATAGCATTGTTCGTGGTCATGCGTCGCGCTTGGCGCTGGCCGGCCTGGCGCGCGATTGCGATCTGTGCCCTGTTTTTGATCGTCGATGTCACCTTCTTCAGCGCCAATCTCCACAAGTTCGCCGACGGTGGCTGGCTGCCGCTGGCGATTGCGCTGGGAGTCCTCGCGATAATGGTCACGTGGAAAATGGGCAAAATGGAAATCTTCCGCCGCGTCTACGCCAACGAGATCACCGAAGATGAGCTCAAGGACATCGCCTCCAGCAAACACATCCGGCGGGTTCGAGGCACCGGGGTATTCATGGCGGGCAACCCCACGGGAACCCCGCTGGTCCTGCTGCACCACGTTAAAGCCAACAAGGTGCTGCACGAGACTGTCGTGCTGCTGAGCATCGTGACGGAGGAGGTCCCCTTCGTGGCCACCGACGAGCGCCTAGAAGTGCGCGAGATTGGCGAAGGCGTTTGGCGCGTGCTGGCGCGTTATGGTTACATGCAGTCACCGGACGTCACCGAACTCATTGCCGAAATTCGGAATCGCGGCGTACCGCTGAAGGCATCAGAGGCGACGTATTATTTCAATCGCGAGATGATCATCACCGGCGGCGATGCGAAAATGTGGGAGTGGCAGAAACATTTTTACGGTTTCCTCAGCCGCAATGCCCGTCAGGCCCGGGACTATTACCGGCTTCCCCCGATGCAAATCATCGAGGTGGGACTGCCCATCCAACTCTGAGCGGGAGTCTTGGGCGCTACGTCAGCGCCGCGCTGATCTCGGCGAACCACCGCTTTCGCCGTGCCGCATCGCGTTTGCGATCCGTCTGCAATTCGAGCAAGCGGATCCCTGCCGGCGGCAGGGTGGCCACAAGGGAAGTGAAATGCGCCCAATCACGCACGACCACGTGCTCCACCTTGTAAGTCGCAGCGAGAGATCTGAAATCCACCTCTTGGGGAGTGGCAAAGAACTGCTCAAAGGGCGGATCGAATTCCGCCGCCGGCAGGTGCTCGAAAATTCCGCCCCCGCGGTTATTGATCAGCACGATCGTCAGGGAACCCTGCAACGAGGAACGCAGGAGAAAGCCGTTGGTGTCGTGCAGGAGTGCGAGGTCACCCGTCAGCAAGACCGCCGGCCGTGCTGCGCGGTGAGCGACGCCAATCGCAGTCGAAAGCGTGCCGTCGATCCCGTTTGCGCCGCGATTGAAGAACGGCTGAATCCGCCGCGCGGTCGCCGGCCAGAAATACTCCGCGTCGCGGACCGGCATGGAATTGGCAATGCTCAAGCGCGTCTCGGGAGGTAGATGCTGCGCGAGCAGCCAGGCGGCCTTGCCTTCGAAGAGTTCGACCGTCGCCTGCAGCCGGCCATCCAACGCCTGGCGGGCCTGGCGCTCAAACGAAGCCCACAATCCCTCGTATTCGTTCGGAGCGGTGACGCCGGGCAATAGTTCAACCAGCGCTCCCAGCGACAGCGCAGAATGCCGGGTGCGGCCGTGCAGCGCGTCACGATTATCCATTCGCTCGCTCATCAGCCAGGTCGGCGCATCGCTCGCGTCGAGCCACGACCGCAATATTTTGCTCGTGGGCCATCCGCCGAGACAAAGCACGGTTTCGGGCTTCAAGCGCTCGGCCGCGGAGCGATTGCGCAGAATGGCATCGTAGGCAGTCACCACGTTCGGCGCCCCCTCTCCGTAATGCCGAACCGGACTAAGCGCATCCGCCAGCACGGGCCAGCCCAGCTTGCGCGCGAGTTCACCCACCGTCCGGGCGTACGCGGCCGGGTCTCTCCCCTGCTCCGGGCCGGCGATGATCACGCCGTGAGCATCCGGCGCGAGTGTCGGGGGAGTCGCCACCATGTGAGTCCCTGCCTCGTTGGGTGCGACGTGGGAAAAAAACGAATTCCAATCAATTTTCGCCGCGAACGCCGCCGTGGCTCCGTCATCTGGAACGGGCGAAAGCGGATCGCGGAAAGGGGCGTTCAAATGCACCGGACCCGGTTGCGGAAGCAACGCGCGCTCCAGCGCATGGATCGCCGTCTGCCGCAAATACCGCAGCCGCGGCAGGCTGAGCTCCGGTGTGGTCAGCTCGTGGAAGAAGGAAACATATCCGCCGTAGATTTTTTGCTGGTCGATGGTCTGGCCCGACGCGCACGCCCGCAACTCAGCGGGCCGATCAGCCGTGATGATAAGCAGCGGGACGCCGCTCTCGCGAGCCTCCACGATGGCGGGATAGTAATTTGCTGCCGCTGAACCGCTGGTGCAGACGAGCACCGTGGGTTTGCCCGTCGCCTTCGCCAACCCGAGCGCAAAGAAAGCGGCCGAGCGCTCATCAAGCACCGAAATCGACTCGATCACGGGATGCCGGGCGAACGCGAACGCGAGCGGAGCCGAACGCGAACCCGGGGAGATGACGGCCGTGCGGACCCCGCCGCGCGCGAGGGATTCGACGAACACGCCAGCCCAGAGCGCATTGTGATTTCGAGTGTCGAGGTTGGGCGTTGAAGACATGGGGTCCGGATAAGGATTGCCGGAAGTAAGGAGGGTGGCGCGCCGTGTTCAGTTCAGCCCAGCAGCGCGTCCCGCATGGCCTTAAACTTGAGTTCCGTTTCCGCAAACTCCTTTTCGGCGGTTGAACCAGCGACGATCCCGGCACCGGCATAGACGCGGGCGTGCGATCCCTGCACCAGGGCGGAACGGATGCCCGCAAAGAATTCACCGCCGCCGCGCGCATTGATCCAGCCCAACGCGCCGGCATACAGGCCCCGCGGAAATCGTTCCAGCTCGCGAATCCGGTTCACGGCGGCGGTCCGGGGACTTCCACCCACTGCCGGCGTCGGATGGAGCGCGGCCAACACATCGAGCAGGCGGATGCCATCGGGCAAGGTCGCGCGCAACGGCGTGTGGAGGTGCTGAACATTCGCGAGCCGCCGCACATTGGGTCGATCGGAAAATTCCGGCTCGAGTCCGAGCGGCGTCAGTCGCGCCACAATATCGTCAAGCACCTGCTGCTGCTCGCGTCCGTCTTTTTCGCTGCGCAACAGCGCATCGGCCAGCGCCGCGTCTTCGCTCGCCGTGGAGCCGCGGCGGGTCGAGCCGGCGAGAGCCTCGGTTTCCAAAATCCGCTTGCTCACGCGCACCAGCCGCTCGGGACTGGCGCCGATAAAGCTCGGGCCCCGGCCCTGCGAAAAGGAAAACGAATAACAGTCGGGAAACCGCTCCCGCAATCCGTTGAGCATCTCGAGCGGGTGCAGCGGCAGTTCCGCCCGCACATCCTGGGCCCGCGCGAGCACGATCTTCTTGAATTCCCCCGACGCGATCCGGCCCAAAGCCTGTGTCACCGCCGCCCGATACTCGCCCACTTCGTTCGCCGTAAATCGCGGCCCGGGCGCGCCGGACGATGCGGCGAGCTGGGGCCGATCGGTCTGGTCGTCGCAGCGGGGCGGAATGGCCCCGCCATTTTGCGTAGGCGCGTAATTGAACCGTCGAAACTTTCCGTGCGCCCGCCAGACGCGCTCGCTGAGCGCCTCGAGGTCGGCGTTGGGCCCCACCAGGAGATTGGCCACGGCCGTCGTCGTGGATCCAGCCCGCGCCACCTGCCAGCGCGGCACAAAAAGACTTGCTGCCGCAAAGGGCTCACCCTCTTCCACTTCGTCGCAAAACGTGAATCCGGCAAAAAAATGCGGTCCGCCAAACGGGGCGCCGACATCGCCGACCGCGATGGTATGCGCGAGCGTTTCGTCGATCCACCGTTGCGCGTCGGCAAACCGGCCAGGGCCGCCGCCATGAAAGGCCACGGCGACTTCCGCGCCCGCCACCGCCGTTTCGATACTCGGCCGCTCCGCGTAAAAGTGCGGGGCCGTGGGCTCGAAGATTGATTCGAGCACGGCCAGCGGATCCAGCGCATCGACGGCGAGCGAGATGCTGACCAGCTTTGGGCGTCCATCGCGCACCGCCAGGTCCCGGCATTGCATCAGGAAAGCCCCCAGCGCCTCGGGCGAGGCGTTTTGAGCGGGATGGAGCGGAAGAATCGTCATGCCGGTCTCACCTCAGGCGATTGCACATCGCGGCGGAAGATGAAGCAAACGAGGCCAGCAAATCAGGCCGGCTTTTTGCCCTTGGTTGCGGCGTTCGCGGCGCCCTCTTCTGGCGCCGGGCGCGGAAACAGCACGAGCGCCGAAGCCACCTTCGAGCCCGTGAGACGGGTTCCCCAGTTCAACTCGTCGCGCCACACGGGTCCGGGGGTATAGCCGAGCACGCCATTGATTTTTTCGGTGGTCGAAGGTGTGACATGCTGGCTGAGCGCCACGCCCAGTCGGAGCGCTTCCGTCATGGTCGCCAGCGAGGTGCGCAGCAGCGCCTGGTCTTTGGGCTCGGTCGACTTGCCCAATTTCCATGGGGCGCGTTTTTCCACGTAGGCGTTGGTCTCCGTGAGAAACACCATGGCGCGCTCCAGGGCAGTGTGAAACTGGAAGCCCTCGCCCAGCGCAATGCACTCGTCGCGTGTTTTATCCCACAGTGCCTGCAATGACCGCTCCAGCTCTTCGCCACCTTCCGGGGCCGGGATGACTCCCCCTGCAAAACGCGTCGTCATGTTCAGAGCGCGATTCGCGAGGTTGCCGAGGTTGTTCGCCAATTCACTGTTGTAGCGGACCAGAAATTGCTCGCGCGTGAAGTCGCTGTCCTGGCCCACGTTCATTTCGCGGATGAGGAAATAGCGAAACGCGTCCGTGCCGAACTCGTCCACCAGATCGAGCGGGTTGAGCGCGTTGCCCGTGCTCTTGGACATTTTTGCGCCACTCTGCATCCACCACCCGTGGACAATCAATCCATGCGGGAGCGCGATGCCTGCGGCGCGCAACATGATCGGCCAGTAAACCGCATGGGGCGGCACGAGAATATCCTTCCCGATGACGTGATACGTCGCGGGCCAGATGCCGGGCTGATCCGCCACCGCGGAATAATAATTTAGCAACGCGTCGAACCAAACATACGTCACGTAGGCTTCATCGAACGGCAGCGAAATCCCCCACTCCAGCCGCTCCCGCGGGCGGGAAATGCACAGATCGTTCAGCGGTTCCTTCAGGAATTCCAGCACCTGCTTCTGGCGATAACGGGGAAACACGAAATCCTCGTTCTTCGTGAGGAATTCGATCAACCAGTCCTGATAAGCGCGCAGCTTGAAAAAATAATTCGACTCCGTGATCTCGGTGACCTCGCCGAAAATTTCGGGCCACGAGCCGTCGGGCTGGCGATCCTTTTCCTGCAGAAATTGCTCCTGACGAGTCGAGTAGAACCCGCGGTATTCCGCTTTGTAGATTTCTCCCTGATCAAACAGTTGCTGGAGGACTGCGCGAACGACCTTTTTGTGCCGCTCCTCGGTGGTGCGGATGAAGTCGTCGTTTGAAATGTTCAAGCGGCTGAGCAGCCCGCGAAACTCACCGCTGATCTGATCGGCATATTGTTGTGGTTCGATGCCCAGTTTTCGAGCACTGGCCTGCACTTTTTGGCCATGTTCGTCCGTCCCGGTCAAAAAATGCACGCGATCGCCCATCTGCCGCCGAAAACGCGCAATGACGTCGGTCAGCACTTTCTCATACGCATGGCCCAGATGCGGGGAGCCATTGACGTAATCGATGGCGGTCGTGATGTAGAAGGACTTCATGGGGAGGTTTTCGCCGCGCTAAAACCTAAGATCAAGGTTCTTGCGCGTTCACCTTTCCGCAGTCACGGGAACACGGCTCCAAGCCCGGCTGCAGGCATGAATCCAACAATCCTGCCCGGAAAGCCGCAGTTTTCGGAGTGCAAAAATTCCCTTTAAGTTTTGCGTAGCAAAATCCAATGAATCCGCTGCCGCGCTTCCTGGCTCTCGCGCTGTTTGTCGCATTGTCGGCGTTGGTCGCGCTGCTCGCCGGGTCTTTATGGCAACGCGGGCGCGGCGACGGCCTGGTCGGCCTTCCGACCGGGGTGACGGTCACCGCCCCGCCACAATCGCGGCAGGCACTCGTGCTCTCTCAACGCCTCGCTCTTGCCCTCGCCACGATTGCCCTGGCGTTAACGATCCTGCTCCTGGCGAGCCGTCCCACGCGCCCCGCGGATTCGACCTTGCGGGTTGCCGCCGGGTCGGATGTCAAGACCCTGGCCCGCCTCGCCAAATCTTCCTTGGCGCAAGGGGCCCAGCTCGATCGCGAGCGCGAAGTCCGTCATCGCGCGGAGGAGGACGTCCGGCTGAAACAGCGGCTTCTCTCGCAGTCGCTGGATGAAAAAATGCGTTTGGGCCGCGACCTGCATGACGGCATTATCCAGTCACTTTATGCCGTTGGACTTACCCTCGAATCCGTGCGCGAGCTCATGCGCTCAGATCCCGGTGAGGCCGATCGCCGGCTGGAGCAAATCCGGGCCAGCTTGAATAACGCCATCCGGGATGTTCGCGCCTACATCACGGGGCTCGCTCCGGCCAACCTCCACCGGGCCGGTTTTGCGCAGGCGGTCAACGGCATCTGCCATGAAATGGGCGCCGGTCGGGACGCGCATTTCGACGTTCGAATCGAAGAGGAGGCGGCCGCGCTCCTCACGCCTGACCAAAGTCTCGAGGCCCTGCAAATTGCGCGGGAAGCCATGAGCAATGCGTTGCGTCATGGCGGCGCCTCCCGCATCACCGTGCGCGTGCACAAAAGCGATAAAGAAGTATGTTTGCTGGTGCAGGACAACGGAGCAGGTTTTGATGCGGCCGCCCGTCGTGACGGAGGACACGGGTTGGCCAACATGCAGGCCCGGGCCGAACGCCTGAGCGCAGCGTTGCGAATTAGCAGTCAGCCCGGCGAAGGCACCCGCATCGTCGCCACGCTGCCTATTCTCTCTCCGTCTGCCTGATGACTGCCACTGCGTTCAAGCCTCCCGTCACCTTGCTGCTCGTCGACGACAGTGAAGTGGTTCGCGCAGGATTGCGGACGCTGCTGGGCGCCAATCCGGCGATCCGTATCGTCGGAGAAGCCGGCACGGCGGCGGCGGGAATCGCCGAGGCCGCGCGCCTCAACCCCGATGTCGTTTTGCTGGATATCCGATTGCCTGACGGCACCGGCATTGGAGTGTGCCGCCAAATCCTCAAGCGTTCACCTCAATGCCGCATCCTCATTCTTACGTCAGCCGTCGACGATTCATCCGTCGACGAGGCGATACGGGCGGGCGCAAACGGTTACCTGCTCAAGGAAATTGACGGCCGAGGTTTGGTAAACGCGATCTGCGATGTAGCCGCGGGAAAATCCGTTCTCGATCCAGCGATCACTGGCCGGGTCATGCAACTGGTGAAGTCCAGCGGTCCCGGTCGCGATGGACGTTCCGCGCTTTCACCCCAGGAAACCCGGGTGCTTGCCCTAATCGCAGCCGGATGCACCAACAAAGAGATCGGGGTTAAGCTCGGTTTGAGCGAGAAAACGGTGAAAAATTATCTCAGCACGGTTTTCGACAAGCTGCACGTTTCGCGCCGCGCCGAAGCGGCCGCGATTTACGCGCAGGAAAAGCACTGAGAGTTGTGTGCGAAAATTGGCAGCGGCGCTCCCACCCTGAAACCCCCGGCTCAAGTTAGGTTCGGATTCCTGCTCTGCCCGCGAAGCCAATCCGCGAGCTGCGTCCACGCGCGCGCGCGATGGCTGATCTGATTCTTCACGTCGTCGCCAAGCTCGGCATACGACCGGTCAAAACCCTCGGGCACAAACAAGGGGTCGTAGCCAAAGCCTGCGCCACCTCGCGGCTCGCGGCAGAGCGTGCCGTGGCAACTTCCTTCAAACACGAGGTCCTCGCCCTTCGGTCCACTCAGCGCCAGCACACAAAGAAAGTGCGCTTGGCGCTTTTCGTGCGGAACCTCGCGCATGACAGTCACAAGCATGGCCAGGTTGGCTGCTCCGTCGGCCTCCGGTCCGGCAAAGTAAGCCGATTCGACTCCCGGTGCACCGCCGAGCGCATCGACACATACTCCGCTGTCGTCGGCGAGAGCCCATGCGCCAGCAGGAAGCTTGGGACGCAGCGCGAGCGCTTTCTTTCGGGCATTGCCCACAAACGTTCCGGTATCTTCTTCGACTGCGGGCATGCCGCCCACTGCGCGCGCGGATACGACCTCAATGGCAAGCCCGGAGGAGATCGCGAGCGACTGCAACTCCGCGACCTTGTGACTGTTGCCGGAAGCAAGATAAAGCCTGGTCAATCGCGACATGCTGGTGATAGCTGGCCTATCTCTCGGCGCCCGCAAATCACCGCGCGCCAAAGACGGTCTCGTCGACCATCAGCTTCTCCGGATAAACCACACGGCCACGCATCAGCATGTCGTCTCCAAAGCTCTCGTGGATCACGTCCCCCAGTCTTACCCCCTGATCGACCCGGTCGGGACGCAACCCACCAAAGATCGTCTTGGCCTTGTTGTCCGCGAAGAGCACCGGGGCGCGATAAGCAAAGAGGTAGTCAAGCTGGCGCGCCCGCAGCATTTCGCTTACGAGGTGAGCTCCGCCCTCCACGAGTACGCCGGCGATGCGCTCCTCCGCGCATTTTTTTCGAAAGTCCGCGAATGACACGCGCTGCGTGGGTGAGTCAAACGTCCACACCGTAATTCCCATCTCGCGCAGCTTGCGCACATAGCCAAGCCCCCCGTGCGGCGTCGTCACGACAATCGTTCGGTCCCGGAATTCATCCGTGAAAACCGCCGGCGGATTCTTGTCGACGACGGTGCGCAGCAAACCATCGAAGACGAAACGCAACGGACACCATTCCGGTTGCGACGCCTGGCGGGCCGTCAGCCGGGGATTGTCCTTGAGAATCGTCATGGCCCCAACGGCGATCCCGGGAAAAAGCCGCCGCCAGCGATGCACGTCAGCACGCGACGCTTCATTCGTGATCCAGCGCGATTCGCCGGTCCGGCAGGCGATCTTGCCGTCCAGCGTGGTCGCCGACTTCGCCGCGAACATCGGTCCGCCCGCGACTATCCAGTGATTAAAGATCAGGTTGAGCTCGCGGCACTCGCGTTCGAGCACACCAGTGATGACTTCAATGCCGGCCGCGCGCAATACCTCGAACCCACGGCCCGCATGCGCCGGGTTGGGGTCAGTCGCTCCGACGACCACGTGTTTGATTCCCGCGCCGATGATTGCTTCCGTGCAGGCGCCCGTCCGTCCCTGCGTTGAACACGGCTCCAGTGTTACATACATGGTGGCGCCTGGTCGCGGCGTTGTGCCCCGCGCCTGCAACGCCAGCCGCTCCGCATGCGGGCCGCCATCGGGAGCGGTGGCGCCTTCCGCCACGATGTGGCCGTCTTCCACGATCACCGCGCCGACCATCGGATTTGGATGGGTCGTTCCCCACACGCTGCGAGCGAGCTCCAACGCGCGTCGCATGAAAACTTCGTGGCCGGCCAAAGCGCTCATGGGTGCCGGCCCGGGATCATGGCGACGGAGCCTCGCTCAATCGTGCACATAGGGATTGTTCGCGCGCTCCACTGCGACGGACGTTTTCGGACCATGGCCCGGGAAAATCGCGGTCTGTGGCGGCAGCGTATAGATTTGTTTGCGGATAGCCGCGGCCAGCTGCTCGAAATCCCCTCCCGGCAAATCCGTTCGCCCGATGCTGCCGTTGAACAAGGCGTCACCGACGAACGCCGAACCAAACGCCGCGAAATAAAACAATACGTTCCCCGGACAATGCCCGGGAACGTGCCGCACCTCGACCGGCACGCCCAACGCTTCCCACTGGTCACCTTGAACCACCCAGTGATCCACGTTCACCGGCTGGAGGTTCATCTTCTCACCCATAAACCGCTCCATGATGTCAGGCGTCTCGATCAAGACGCGGTCGTCTTCATGCGCCCGCACTTTCGCCCCGGATTTCCGCGTCACTTCCGCGGCGCCTTGGGTGTGATCCCAGTGCCCATGCGTCAGCCAGAGCTCGACGAGACGGCATTTTTCCGCGGCCAGGATCGGCGCCACATCCTCCCAAATGTCGCCGGGCGCATCGATCAGCACCGCTTCACCGCGGACGGGATCCGTCAGCAGGTAGGCATTCGTCTGAATCGGCCCTGCGGGCAGCACATGCAAGTTCACGAGTTCAATGCAGAGGGTTTTGCGCGGCGCGCAACGGTGAAAACGAAGGCGGGACGCGCCAGAGTCAGTTTTGACGTTCTGCTTGCAGACCCGCTGCCGCGTATCCACGGGATCAGGGCACGCGGCGATGTCCTTGTGGCCGGACACGGTCCGTCGTTCGCCCAGTTATCGCACCGACCGCCCGCAAACGTCGGCTTGCCACTCGCGGGCGGGGCTTGCCACGCTCCACCCTTTACCATGCCTACACTTAAGTTCGCCGTTCTCGCTGGAGACTACATTGGACCCGAGGTTATGACCGAGGCTCTGCGTGTTTTGGAACACGTCGCGAAGCAGGATGGCCTGACGCTTTCT
>JBEENF010000088.1:0-11151 GCA_041192325.1 Verrucomicrobiota bacterium | reverse complement strand
CTGCTGCCGGCCGCCAAGGAAGCGCTCGAGTCGCTGGGGCAGGATTTCGACGCGATTCGCGAGACGGAAGTCGACATGGGCCTGGGCAATGGCGGTCTCGGCCGGCTCGCGGCCTGTTTCCTCGATTCGCTCGCGACGCTTGATTATCCCGCTCTCGGCTACGGGATTTATTATGAGTTTGGGCTCTTTAAGCAGGCGTTTGTGAACGGCCATCAGGTCGAGCATCCCGACAATTGGAGCGTGTTCGGCGATCCGTGGGAAGTGGTGCGGCCGGAATACACCCAACAGGTGCGACTGTACGGCCGGGTCGAGAATGTTTTCGACGACCGCGGGAATTCGCGGCCTCGCTGGGTTGAAACCAAGACACTCCTTGGCGTGCCACACGACATCCCCGTCGCCGGCTATGGCACCACCACGGTGAATTTGCTGCGGCTCTGGGCCTCGAAAGCCAACGAGGATTTTGACCTCGCGGCGTTCAATAGCGGGGGCTACGTCGACGCGGTGCGGGAAAAAGCAATCGGCGAAACCGTTTCCAAGGTGCTTTACCCGAACGACCGCACGGAAAACGGCAAGGAGCTGCGACTCGTGCAGCAGTATTTTTTCGTCGCCTGTTCGCTGCGGGACATCCTGCGCCGGCACTTCCGCACGCCCGGCAATTCCTGGGAAAACTTCGCGGACAAAGTGGCCGTGCAGCTCAACGACACCCATCCGGCGATCGCGATCATCGAACTCATGCGCATCCTGCTCGACGAGCATGATCTCGGCTGGGACGCGGCTTGGGCGATAGTCAACCGCACTTTTGGCTACACGAACCATACGCTGTTGCCGGAGGCGTTGGAGAAGTGGGGCGTGCCGCTGTTCGAGCGCGTGCTCCCGCGGCATCTCCAGATCATCTTCGACATGAACGTGCGCCTCATGAAGGACGTCGAGGCGAAGTGGCCGGGCGACGACGAAAAGAAACGGATCTGCTCGCTGATCGAGGAGAACGGCCAGAAGATGGTGCGCATGGCGCATCTCGCCGTGGCGGGATCGCACGCGGTGAACGGCGTGGCGGCGTTGCACACGGCGCTGTTGAAGAAACAACTTTTTCCTGAGTTCGACGAGCTGTTCCAGGGCAAATTCCAGAACAAGACGAACGGCATCACGCCGCGGCGCTGGCTGCTGAAAAGCAACCCACGACTCACCGTCCTGATTAACCAGAAGTTGGGTTCGACGGCTTGGGCGCGGGATCTCGATCTGCTGCGCGGACTCGAAAAATTTGCCGACGATGCCGCGTTTCAGAAGGAGTTCATGGCAATCAAACGCGCGAACAAAGTCGACCTGGCCGCAATCATCCGCGCGGAATGCGGGGTGGACGTGTCGCCCGACGCGCTCTTCGACGTGCAGATCAAGCGCCTGCACGAATACAAACGGCAACACCTGAACCTGCTGCACATTGTCGCGCTCTACCGGCGGCTGCTGCAAAATCCCGGGCTCGATCTGGCGCCGCGCGTGTTCATTTTCGCCGCCAAAGCGGCGCCCGGCTACGACCTGGCAAAGAACATCATTCGCGCGATCAATGTCATCGGCGCGCGCATCAACTCCGATGTGCGGCTCGGCGGCAAATTGAAGATCGTCTTCCTGCCGAACTATCGCGTCTCCCTGGCGGAGAAGATCATTCCGGCCGCGGATTTGTCCGAACAAATTTCCACCGCGGGCAAAGAGGCGTCCGGCACCGGTAACATGAAGCTGGCGCTCAATGGCGCCTTGACGATCGGCACGCTCGACGGGGCCAATGTCGAAATGAAGGAGGAGGTCGGGGACGACAATATTTTCATCTTCGGCATGACCGTGGAGGAGGTCGATGACCTGCGCGCGCGCGGTTATCATCCGTGGGAAATCTATCAACGCGACGAGGAGTTGCGCGCGGTGGTCGACTGGCTGGGCAGCGATTATTTCACGCCGGGCGAACACGGATCGTTTGGCTTGGTGCATGGCAGTCTGCTTAACGGCGGCGATCCCTTCATGGTGCTGGCCGACTTCCGCGCCTACAGCGACTGTCAGGCGCGAGTGGACGCCGCGTATCGAAACCGGTCGGCCTGGGCGAAAAGTGCCATTCTGAATACGGCGCGCATGGGGAAGTTTTCGAGTGACCGGACCATCCGGGAATATGCCCGTGATATTTGGAAACTTTCGCCTGTCAGGGTGCGGTGAGCGCCCGCGCCGGCGCTGTGGCCCCGGCGGTTCCCCCGGGGCGCCACTATCGGCGCCGGTGTTGTCCCGCGGGTTCGGCGGGGAAGCGATGTCCCGCGTGGCTCCGGCGCGCTCACGTCGTCGAAGTTTGCGCCGTGGGTGGATGCTCGCGGTGGCTTTTGGCGCCTCAGGGATGGCGGCGACCAACTGGCCCTTGCCGTCCTTGAGCGGAGATCTGACCGGAGACTTGCTGGCGCTGAAAATACCGGGTGCGCCGCCGCTGCACTGGAAAATCGAATTGGGCAAAGGCCCCGCGAAAATCCCCGGTGGCCTTGTCGAACTCTCCGGCCAGGGGACCTGGTTGCGGGCGGCGGTGGAATCGTCCGATTTAGCGGGGGGTAACTGGCGTGTTGCGGAAGCGCGCGTCGACCTCGCGGTGTGGTCCGCGGCGCTGGTGGCCAGACTGGGTGAGGAGTATGCCGGCGCGGCGATAAGCGGGGTTTTGCAGGTAGAGGGGCACGGTGGCTGGGCGAAGGAGGGCGTGACGGGACGCGGCCAGTTCAAAGTGCGCGAGGGACGCCTTGATTTTCCCACGCAGAAATTTGGGCTCGAAGGCGTCGCATTGGATTTTGCGTTCGATGACATCGCGGGACGGCGTTCACCGGCGACCCAGACCCTTACGTGGACCGCGGGACATTTTGACGTGTTGCCGATTGGCCCTGGCCGCGTGGTTTTTTCTTTGGCGGGAGAACAGGTGATGGTCGAGGAGGCAACGGTCGCGTTGTGGGGCGGCGAGGTGGTGCTGGCTGCATTTGCCTTTAACACGTCCAAATTGGAGATGTCCGTCATTGCGCGCGTCACGGCCATCGACGTGAAACATCTGCTACCCTTGCTTCCCCCGGTGCTGAAGGAGGCGCAGGGGCGACTGGACGGATCCGTCACCCTGAGTCGTGATGCGGCGGGCATCGCGATCGGAGGCGGGCGGCTGGCGTTGCGTTCGGGCGAAGCGGCGCAACTGCGGTTCGCGCCGACGCCCGGATTACTTTCGAAGAGTTTGCCGGCCACCGTATTGAAATATTATCCAGGGCTCAAAAAAATCGAATCGGGCGAAACGCCCCTCCGAGCTGAATTGCTCGAAGTATCGTTTACGCCCGACGGGGACGCCGAAGGTCGCACGGCCTCCATTCGCCTCGCCGGCGGCCCCGTGGATCCCAAATTGCGCGCGCCGATTGATCTGAGCATCAATGTGCGCGGCCCGTTGGAATCCCTCGTTAAATTCGGCACCAACAGCCGGCTGCACTTTGGCGCAAAACCTTGATGAAACATTCTTTGCCGGGGTGCGTCTATGTCTCCAACTCTCCCCCCCATGAACCGCCGACTTATTTTTCCCCTGGCCCTGCTTGCGTTGAATAGTGGCGGCTGTCTGAGCGTCAAAACCGATCCAATCGAGGTGAAGCCGATCCACGTGACCGTCGACGTCAACGTCAAGGTGGACAAAGCGCTGGATGACTTTTTCGGTGATCTCGATCGCAAGTCCTCGACTCTCAACGTTCCGAAAACCTGAAGCACCCATGAAGTCGGCTCTTATATTTCGCATTGTATTTTTACTCGCGGCGGCTGGCTTCGGCGCCGCCGTGGTCCGGGCCGAGGACCCGCAAGCGGTGAAGTCCCGCATGGACCAGCGCCTCGGCGCGGTGGACGCGTTGCGCGATCGCCAGGCTGCGGGTGAGAACAACCGGGGATTTTTGGAAGCCCGCGGATCGGTTTCCGCGGCGGACCAGAAAGTAATTTCGGACGAGAATGCCGACCGGCGCCAAGTGTATCTGGCGTTGGCCGCAAGCACCAAGAGCGATGCCGAAACCGTTGGGCGGCAGCGCGCGCAACAACTCGCGATGCGCAGCAAGGCTGGGGTATGGCTGCAGAGCGCGAGCGGCGAGTGGAGCCAGAAACAATGAGCCGGCGCTAGACCAGCATCCCGGCGACACATGCCGTCAGCATGCAGGCGATACTGCCGCCGATCATCGCCTTGAACCCGAGTTTCGCGAGATTGGCCCGCTGGCTGGGCGCGATCGCGCTGATGCCTCCGACCTGAATGCCAATCGAAACAAAGTTCGCAAAGCCGCACAGTGCGTAGGTCATGATGATCAGGCTGCGGGGGTTTTGAAACGTGCCCGCCGCCTTCAATTGGCCCATTTGGAGGTAGGCGACAAATTCATTGAGCACGGTTCGCGTGCCGAGCAGCGAGCCCGACAGCATGAGGTCGCGATTGTCGATTCCGATCAGCCACGCGATGGGCGCGTGGAATACGCCCAGGATGAACTCGAGCGAGAAAGTCTTGAACGTGCCCCCCGTAACCGCCTCCACCCAGCGATTGATGCCGGGGTAGGTGAACACGTCGTGGCCGGCGAACGTCAGGGTGTGCGCCGCGCCGAACCAGCCGAGCAGCGCATTGACGAGCGCGACGAGGGCCGTGAAGACGATGAGCATCGCGCCGACGTTGACCGCGAGCCGCAAGCCGTCGGTGGTGCCCACACAGATCGCATCGAGCAGATTGGCGCCGATCTTGTCCTTGGAGATGTCGAGTTCGCGATTAACCGTTTCCGTCTGGGGAGCCATGATTTTGGCCGTCATTAGCGCGGCTGGAGCTGAGATGACCGAGGCCGTGATGAGGTGGGTGGCGAACAACACCTGTTGCGCCGGATCGGCCCCGCCGAGGAAGCTGATATAGGCGATCATCACGGCGCCCGCAATCGTGGCCATTCCTCCGACCATCACACAGAGCAACTCCGACCGCGTCATGCCCGGCAGATACGGTTTCACGAGGAGTGGAGCCTCGGTCTGACCCAGAAAAATATTGGCGGAGGCACTGAGGCTTTCCGCGCCCGAGAGATTCATGGTGCGGCTCATCACCCAGGCAAAGCCGTGCACGATTTTCTGAAGAATCCCGAGGTAGTAGAGCATCGAGCTGAACGCGGAGAAAAAGATGATCGATGGTAGAATTCCGATCGCGAAGACGACCCCGTGTTTCGTCGTGTCTCCCAGGGAGCCGAACAGAAAGCGGGTGCCTTCGTTGGTAAATCCCAGCAAGTCGACAAAGCGGCCGCCGACCCATTCCACCAACGCTCGCGCCGGAGAAAAAAACAGCACCAGGCCGGCGAAGGAAAGCTGGAGCAGGAGGCCCATCGCCACGATGCGCCAGGAAATCGCGCGCCGATTCTCGCTCAGCAAAACAGCGAGCCCGATGAAAGCGACGATGCCGATCAATCCCCGAAGAACATGAGTAAGCGTTTCCATGGCAGGCAGAGTCTGGAGTGCGGCCGAGCTTGCGCAGCCTCGTCGGTCCGGCGAGAACCAAGTTGCCATGACATTATCCGAACGCCTTGCCCGTTACCTCGATCGCGCGCCGGATATTTCCCGCGCCGCCTTTGTCGCGCCCAACGCCACCGTCATCGGCGATGTGACGCTCGGAAATCTCAGCAGCGTGTGGTACGGCGCGGTGCTCCGTGGCGACATCAATTCGATCGAGATCGGCGACGGCACCAATGTGCAGGACTGCGCCGTGGTGCATTTGGCGAATGACTACGGCGTGCGCGTCGGAAATTACACCACCATCGGCCACAGCGCGATCGTGCACGCCTGCGAGATCGGAAATGAGTGCCTGATCGGGATGGGCGCGACGATTCTGGACGGCTCGCGGATTGGCGACCGCTGCATCGTCGGCGCGAATGCGCTGGTGACCCAACGGTTCATAGCGCCGCCCGGTTCCATGATCCTGGGGTCGCCGGCGAAGGTGGTGCGGGCGTTGACAGACGCCGAGCAGGCTTCGCTGCGGCCCTGGGCGGAAAAATACATTGTCACCGGTCAGGCGCATGCCCGGCGCCCGGTGTCGCTCCGGAGTTGAGCTTGCGACGTCAAGCAGGAGCCGGATGTACGCGCGCGCCAAGGCGCGACCACGGGCACATTAGCGTTCCAGGGTGAGAAAGGTGTAGCGAAAATTCTCGTCGCTGCTTTCGCGGCGGGAGATTTCCCGCCATGATCCATCCCGCCACTCTGGAAAAAAACGGTCACCCGGCACCTCGGCGTGGATCACGGTGAGGTGGAGCCGGAGCGACCGGGGCAGCGCGAGCGTTTCCTCGAAAATTCGCTGTCCGCCGCAGACATAGATTTCCCCGGGAAGTTTTTCAGCGACGGTGAGTGCGGCGCGGAGCGACTGCACGCTGACGGGGGGGTGGAAATTGGGGGCGTTCGCCGTAGCAGCGATCCACGGAAGAGGCTGGCTGGTGAGTACAATCGGACGGCGGCCGTCGAGCGCGGCGCGCGGCCAGGATTGGTAACCGACGCGGCCCAGCACGCAAATTTGGCCGGCCGTCTGCTGTTGGAAAAAAGCCATGTCCTCCGGTATTCGCCACGGCAGCGCACCGTTCCGCCCGATCACCCGGTTCTCGGAACAGGCGACGATGACATGGATCATTTTACCCATTCCCGCGGTTTTGCGCCCGCCCGGGCGGCAAGGCGAGCCAAAGCGCCGCCGGCCCACTGCGTAGGCGGCTTGCAATCAGGCGCCGGCTGCTTGTGCTCGGCGTCATGACGATTGGCGTGCCCAGGGAAATCAAGATCGGCGAAACCCGCGTCTCGATGACCCCCAGCCTGTGCCGGCGCTGCGTCTCCCTGGGAGCGCGGGTGTTGGTGCAAAAATCGGCAGGGGTGACGGCAGGGTTTACGGATGCAGAGTATCGGGCGGCGGGCGCCACCTTGGTCGGTGAGGCGGCAAAGGTTTGGCGGGACGCCGAACTGGTACTTAAGGTAAAAGAGCCGTTGCCGGCGGAATACGATCTGTTGCAGGACGGACAAAGCCTCTTCACCTACCTGCACCTCGCCGCCGGACCGGAGTTGGCGCGCGTCCTTTTGAAGAAACGCGTGCTCGGGATCGCCTATGAAACGGTGGCGGGGGCGGATCACAGTTTTCCGCTGCTCAAGCCGATGTCGCAAATCGCGGGCCGGCTATCGATCCAGATCGGCGCCTATTTTTTGCAGTCGCAGCATGGCGGTTCGGGCGTGCTGCTCGGGGGAATTCCCGGCACGATGCCCGGTCATGTCGTCGTGGTCGGCGCGGGCAATTCCGGCGCGCACGCGGTGCAAATGGCGGCGGGCATGGGGGCTAGGGTCACAGTCCTCGACTTGGACACCCGCAAGCTGGAAGCGCTTGATACGGAATATCGGGGTCGCGTGGTCACCTTGATGTCGAACCCGTCGAATGTTGCGTCCGAAGTGGCGGATGCGGACCTCCTGATCGGCGCGGTACTGATTCCCGCGGCCAAGGCCCCGACGGTCGTCACCAAGCAAATGATTGCCCGCATGCGTCCGGGATCCGTGATCGTGGATATCGCCATCGACCAGGGGGGGTGCATCCAAAGTATTCGTCCGACATCGCACGAACGACCGGTGTACCTCGAGCACGGCGTGATTCATTATGCCGTGCCGAACATGCCGGCGCTGGTCGGACGTACGTCGACGCTCGGTTTGACGCAGGCGACTGAACCCTACGTTGCGATGCTGGTGCGCCAAGGAGTAAAGCGGGCGCTGGCGGAACACGAAGGTTTGGCGCGCGGTGTCAATACAGCCGGTGGGAAGATCACGTACGCCGCGGTCGCCACGGCGTTGGGATTTTCGGAATGAACGCCGTTGATGGAGGGTAACCAGGACGTTGACTGCACGCTTGATCCGCGGGCTGAATTCAAGCTCGCGCCTGCGGGCTGAAACGTCGCCGTTACTCGCTGCCTTTGTTGAAAGGTGAGACGAACGCCCGGCGCGGGTTCGCCTTGTTTTCGAAATATTTTTTCATCACGGACGCCGCGATCGGGGCTGATTGTCGGCCGCCGCCGAATTCTTCGTTGAGGTTTTCTCCCTCCACCATCACGGCCACGGCGATTTCCGGTTTGTCGGCGGGCGCAAAACAGATGAACCAGGCGAAATTAATTTTGCCCTGTTTGCCGTCCTTGGTGACGTCCTTCTGCGCCGTGCCTGTTTTGCCTGCGATTTTGACGCCCGGGATTCGATAGCCCACCACTTCGGTAAGGGTGCGGGCGGTGCCCTTCGGGGGCAGCGTGCAGCCCACCATGCCATCCAGCAGGGCTTCCCGCTGCTCGGCGGTGAGCCCAATCGACTCCGTGCGCTGAACCGGCCGGTCTTTCTGGTGAACGAGGGTGGGGCGGGTGAAAACTTCGCCGCGGGCGACCGAGGCGGTGAAACAGGCCATTTGCAGCGGCGACAACAACACGAAGCCCTGGCCAATCGCCATGTTCGCCGTGTCTCCGGGGAACCATTTTTCACGGCGTTCCTTTTCCTTCCAGACCGGGTCGGGGACGATGAGGCGGGCCGAACTATCATTGGGCGACTCGAGTCCGGTTTTCTCGTTGAGGCGGAAGCGGCGGCCTTCCGCCGCGATTTCCGCGGCCCCGGTCAGCCAACCCGCTTCGTAAAAGAAGATATCGCAGCTTTCCGCCACCGCTTGCGGGAGGAGCACCTGCTGGTGATGGCCGATGCCATTGTAGCAAACAAAGCGTCCTCCGGCCCGCCGTAGAATTCCGTCACAATTGATGATCGGCTGGTTGACGTCGACCGTCCCGCGGCGCAAGGCCGCGATCGTGGTCAGGATCTTGAACGTGGAGCCCGGCGGATACCGTCCACTGACGGCATTGTTGAACTCGGCGCCGCTGGCCTGAATCGTCTGGTAGGTATCCGGCGCCATGCGCGGGTACCAATTGTTGAGATCGTAAGTGGGAGCGCTCGCCAGCACGAGCACTTCACCGGTGGCGACATCGAGCGCGACAACGGCCCCGCGTTGTTCGCCCAAGCCTTCCTCGGCGATCTGCTGCAGTTCGATGTCAAGCGAGGTGATAAGACCCTTCCCCTGTTTTGGCAGTCGCTGCTCCAGCGGTGGATTGATTTTATAGCCCGAGGGATCCACCCGATAGATCCGGCCGCCCGCTTCGCCTTGGAGCTCAGAGTCGAACCATTGCTCCAAGCCGGCGCGGCCCTGAGTGCCCTTCATCTTAAAAGTCGTGAGGTCCTCGCCGGGAAACCCCTCCGCTTCCACTTCCGCTTCGGTCCGGACGTACCCGAGCGTATGGGCCGCGGCGCTGCGGAAAGGATAATGGCGCGTGAAGCTGGCATAGACCTGCAGCGCGGAGTTGACTGGCAGACCTTCGATCAACCGCGCGTAGTCGTGGTCGTTAAGGTCGTCGACCAGCGTGAACGGCAGGAGGAGTTCGCGGCTGAAATGCTTCTCAAGGGCGGCGCGATCGACGACGAGTTCCCGGTGCACGATGCGGTTGACCTGGTCGAGGTAGCGCTGCGCCACCGAGGCCCGGGCGAGTTTCTGAAACTGCGCGGCCGAAAGCGCGTCCTTCTTTTCGCCGGCGGCCACATAATTTCGCCGGATGCGACGATCTTCGAGCGCGAGTTCCTTCTTTAACTCGTCCAAATGGAGCACCGCGGTCCATCGCGGTTGGTTGACGACAAGCGCAACGCCATTCCGATCGTAAATATTGCCGCGCGGTCCGGGGACCAGGATGCGGCGCTGATTCTGCACGCGTTCCCGCTCACTATAATGCCCCACCCGCGATAATTGCTGGTAAGCCAGGCCGCTCACGAGCGTCGCGAGCATCGCGAACAGCACGAAGTAGAAAAAAATGAGCCGCGGATCGTAGCCTTTGTGCGATTCGACAAGGCCGCCGGAACGATCGGCGAGGTTGGAATCGTTTTGGGGCATTCGAGAGGGAATACCGGTCGGCAAAAAGCGCCGACCGGTCAAGCGAGACTATCGCGATCCACGCGGCCCATCACCAAAGCACGGCTTTGAAAGGCAAAAAACCACGGGGCAACAAGGATCAGCAGCACCTGTGAAAAGAGCAGATCGGCAAAGAGGCGGGGCCAGGCGGCGGACCGCCCGATCTGCGTTACCGAAAACGCGAAAAACAAAGCCAGATTGATAAGCAATGCCGTAATTACCTGGCTCGCGGTGTCGCGGCGGGACACGCGATCGCGCACCTTGAACACCGTAAGGTGAGCCGCCGCAAAAAGCAGCGTATGCGTGCCCAGGATTTCAGCCGGCGCGTTGGCATCGCAGACGAACCCAGCCATGAGCGAGGCGGCCAAGCCGGCGCGCAACGGCTGGGTCAGCGCGGCATATGCGACAAAAAGTCCGCCGAGAAACACGTACACCCGCCACACCGTCAGGGCGTGGTTCACCTCGCTCACCACAAACCACAGGACGAGCAAGGTCAGAAAAAGTATTAGCGTCCGCCGGATGGACATGGGAATTAGCCACGGGCGCCGCGGCGCCGTGAAAACGAAAAAACCGGCAAGGGTGGAGACGTTTGTCCGGGGACGTTCATGGCATCAGCCTTACTCCGGGTTCAGGGGCACGAGCACCGTGACTTCCGTGATCGATCCCAATCGTTCGTCCAGTTTGGCCTCGCCCGATTGGAAAAGCCCGTCGGATCCAAGTTCGAGCCGAGTGACGACGCCCAAGCTGAGGCCGGGCGGAAAGACACCGCCCAACCCGGAGGTGACGAGGCGTTTGGGCGCTTCTGGGCGAATGAGGATGTCGAGCGGAACATTCTCCACCGTCCCCATCGGAGGGCCGAAACTCGGATTCAAGCCCCCTTGGAAGGTGAGGGGACGCGAGTCGCCCTCGATCACGCCGGCGAGTCGGACATTGGGGCTGCTGATCAATTCGACAATCGCCGTGGTCAGCCTGACCTCAGTCACGCGCCCAACGACCCCGCCGCTGAACACGACGGGCGCGCCCACGGGGATGCCAAAATTATTTCCTTTGCGAATCACCATGCGCTGCCACCAGCCGTTGAAATCCCGCCGGACAACCCGGGCATGTTCATAGCGGTATTCCGGGAAAGAGGGCAGCCGCAAAAGACTTTCCAGCCGCGTGATTTCAGCCTGGAGCTCCGTGTGCTGCTG
>JBEENF010000087.1:0-11184 GCA_041192325.1 Verrucomicrobiota bacterium | reverse complement strand
GGCCACCGATCGCAAAGTACATGGCGCCGTCGCGTGGATTGATCACCAGGTCGGTGAGCGGAAGGGGTTTGCCGGCGACAAATTCCTCTTTTTCGCCCCGGAAGCTGGCGCCGTCCGGTGTGAGGTGGATCGCGTAGAGCGTGCCGAACGTCCAGTCGGCCGCGAAAAGTGCCCGCTGATATTTGGCGGGAAACTTGGCGTTTGTCCCGAAGGTGGTTCCCGTCGGCGAGCCGGGCCCGATGTCAACGGCCGCCGGCAGGCTGTCGGCGTAATAAGCCGGCCACCGCCCGGCCCCGCTGCGCCAGCCGTAATCGCCGCCATCGACGGCATGGTTGATTCGCGTGGGCAGATACCACGGTGAGCCCTGATCCCACTCCATGTCGGAGTCGTAGGTGAAAAGCTCGCCGTTTTGGTCGAAGGAGAGGTCGAACTGATTGCGAAAACCGATGGAGAACAAGTCGATCGCTTTCCCCTCGAAATCGGTCCGTGCAATGTAGCCGCCGGGCGCAAATTTGTTTTTGGCATGGCCGCGCGCATCCCACATCCGGCGCAACAAATGATCCTCACCCCACGCCACGGGCCGGGCCGTCTCCATGCCCTCGGGCAGGTCGGTGTGGTTGCCGTTGGCGAAGTAAATGGATTTTCCGTCCGGCCCGAGCGCGAGGGAATGCGGACCGTGTTCGCCGGAGCCTTTCATCTCGCGGAGAAATTTCACTTCGTCGAAGCGGTCGTCGCCGTTGGTGTCGCGCAGGCGCCACAGGCCTTTCTTTTCCGCCAGCTCGCCGGCCATCACGAAGAGGCTGTCGTTGGCATAAAGCAGGCCGTGCGCCCCGACTTCGGTCTTCTTCACGACTTCGCCCCGCACGTTTCGCGGCGCGGGCGGGGTCTGGAAGCCCTTCGTGAAATCGATGTCCAGCCGCTCGATCCGGGTGCCCGTCGACGTGCCGAGGGGGGGGAGCGTCAGGCGGTAGAGCCCGCCGTATTGGTCGCCCGCGATGAGCCGCCCCTTGTTGTCGAGGGCGAGGCTCACCCACGAACCTTCCTCCGTCTTCGGCACCGCGTAGAGCAGTTCCACCTTGAAACCCGCCGCGACTTGGAGTTCGGCGGGATTGGTGGCGGAGGGTAATTCGAACGGAGTCGCAGCGGCCCGCGCGCGGTTGGGCAGCCCGGCGCCAATGGCCAGCGCCACGCCGCACGCGGCGGCGCTCAGTTGCAAAAAGAAGGGACGACAATTCGAGTGGGAAGAAGTCATTCGGAAGGGTGGCTCAGCAGGATTGGGGAAGCTCTCGGGAGCCGGATTGACTCCCACACAACAGGGTAATGGCGCGGGTAAGGACTGGCGCCGGTTGGGGGATTACTTAAGGGAGGGTCTTGAGCTGAATGTTTTTGAAACTTACGGTCATGGGCGGCCCGGCGTGAAGTTGCAGCGCAAGGATACCCGATTGGGCGGCCTTGGCTTCGTCGACATCGCTCACATCGATCGTGAGCTTGCCATTGATGTACTGCTTCAGGTGATTGCCGTTCGCGATGATGACGTACTCGTTCCAATCGCGCATTTTGATGCCGGCGAGAATCTCCGCGGGTGGCGTGGTCGCGCCGGTGACTTCGATCTTGGGTTTCGCCGCATCGGCGCTGACCCGCACCTGCTGCCCGGCTTGGGCCAGGATCCCGCGCCCCTTTTCCTCGTAGAGGATCCCGATGTATTTCCCGCTGGCGTCCAGGTCGGCTTGATAGCCGGCGACGACAAAATTCACGGGATCGACGACTTTGCTGCGGTATTGGATGCCGGAGTTGGCGGAGTTTTTGTCGTTGTTCGCGACCAGGCGAAACATCGCGCGCAGCTCGAAATTTTTCACCTCGCCGCCTTTCCAGACCAAGAAGGTGTTTCCCTTGGTGGGTTTCTCGAGCGTGGTTTGGCCCACAATCGCGCCGTCGCGCACGGACCAGAACGCAGTGTTCCCCTCCCAACCGGAGAGGTCCTTGCCGTTGAACAGATTCTGGGTTGCGGGTGTCGCCGCGCTGGCGGCGAGGGCTAAACCAGCGATGGCGGCGAGGAGCCACGCGGCGCGCGCCGGACGGGAGCGGGAAGGAGAGGCGGGGAGTTTCATAGGGATTGGAAATGCCACGAAGGGCGGGGAAAGAAAGGCGTTTTTATTTGCCGTGGGCGTGTGCGGCCGGAGGGGCGGTGGGCGCAGCGGGAACGGACGAAGGGGGAGACGTCGCGCTGGCGACCGAATCGGGATTATTGGTCACGACGAGCTGGCCCCACATGATTGTCCAGTGTCCGGGGAAGGTGCAGACGAATTCATACACGCCTTCCGCCAGCGCGGGCACGCGCAGCGTTTCGTTCTGGCCCGCGTCCACCATGGTCGTGGCGGCAATGACGTCCGAGGTATCGGGCACGTAGGCGCGGCCCGCCGCGTCGAGTTTCTCGGGCGACATGGTCATGGCCGCCATTCCGACCCGCTCCCGCGTGCCCGGTTTGACCACCACGAAATTGTGGGGCATCGCGTCCGGGTTTTCAAAAAGCACCTGGAAGCCCTGGTCCGCTTTGACCACGAGCTTCGAGGTGTCGAATTTCATCTGCTCGGGTAACGTGCGTACCAAATAAACGGTGACGCGAAGGCTGCGGAGTTGCTTGCGGTATGGTTCCGCCGTTTCGGCCGGCAAACTCGCGATCAACTCGTCCGTGATCTGGACTGTTTCCAGATACTCGCGGGCAGAGCGGCCGCTGGCGGGAATGGTTTTCGCCCATTTGAGCAACGTCTTTACCGTCGGCTCGACCTCGGCTGCAGCCCAGCTCGACTTCGGCAGGGCCCGCATGCTCAGGGCCGCGGCCTGCAGTTCGTCTTCCTGCTGAATGAAGCGGGAGAGAATCTTGAACTGGGCTTCCGGTTCCTGACGCGTGCTGGCGAGCGCCCGGATGGCGGCCCGGCGTTCCCAGCGGGCGTGCTCCGGCGGCAGGGCGGGGTCGGGCGCCTGCTCGGCGATGGCCGCGATCCGCGGATACGCCGTGGCGCGCAACGCCGCATCGGGCAGCAGCGCGATGCCATTCATGAGCTCGACCATGTTGTTGTGGGATTTGGAGGCGACTGCCTCGTCCCAGATCGGATCAATGGCCCCGGCGATCAGCACCTGTCCGGCCCAACCGTAGGCGCGGGCCCCCAGCGTTTCGTCGGTGGCGAGCCGGCGCAGCCGTTCGCGTGCCGGAGCCAGTTCGGCCGCGGGGCGGCGCAGCAGCAGATGGCCGACGCTCGGCACGTCGGTCTCGACGCCCTTTTCGATCCCGGCGAGCAGAATTTCCGTGGCGGTGGTCTGCCGTGCGCGCACGAGTGTATCCAGCGCTTCGCGACGCGCGGCCGCGGGCACGCCCTTGAGCTTCAGCATTTGTTCGAGGACGGCGTTGGATTTCGGCAGGCGCAACAATTCGCTGACGGTGACGGTGCGGAGCAGGAAGGGCACGCGCGCCGGATCGCCGGCGCTCAACGCCTGCTCGTCGCCCAGTTGTTCGCGCCAGAGGGACTTCAACTGCTTGAGCGTTTCCCCGAGCGTGTAATCGATGTAGTAGTCCATCGGATGTTTGATGGCGGTGAGCGCCACATCCACCGCGGCATTTTCCCGGAAGAAGCTCGCCGCGCGCACTGCCTGGAGGCGGACCCGCGCGTTTTCATCGGCCGCGAGGCCCTTCAACAGCGGGAGGGTGTTCGGGACGCGGTCGCGCCAGTAACACAGCACGCGGGTCGCGGCGGCGCGGGCGTTGGCGTCGGGGGAGCGCAGCACCTGCTGCAACAGTTCGGGATCGACGCGGTTTTGCCACTGATGCACCCAGAGGGCTTCCGTCAGGTGGTGGGAATAAACGGGATCGTTGCGATCCAGGCCCGCCAGCCAGGTCTTCACCCCGGCGATCACGGCCGCCGGGTCGTGCCGCCCGAGCTCGATCTTGGCGAGTTCGCGGATGTGGTTTTCCGGTTCCTTCAGCAACGCGAGCAGGGCCGGGATCGGCTGGTCGTGGATCTTTGGCGCCTGGAGCAGGGGCCGGCCCTCGTGCGTAACGCGATAAATGCGCCCGTGCGCGTGATCACGATTGGGATCGCGAATGTGATGCTGCATGTGGCCGATGATGGCATTGTGCCAATCGAGGAAATACACGGCGCCGTCGGCGCCCACCGACATGCTGACGGGGCGGAAATTCGGATCGGTCGAGGAGACGAAGTCATCCAGCCGTTCGCCCTCGAGGCCGGCGCCATCATCGACGAGTTTCACCCGATAGATCCCCTGGAAACCAATGACATTACTGTTGAGGTAATTGCCCTGAAACTCGGCGGGGAAATGGCGGCTGGTGATGATCATGCTGGCGGCGGAAGGCCGCGAGGGACGATTCCAGATTTGCTTCAGGGTCGCGTGTTTTGCGGGGTAATCGAGCCGGCCGCTGAACGCCGGACCGAAGAACGTGCGATTGCCCGTGGCATCGACGATCAGATCGTTGCCCCAGCGGTCGAAGGTGCGGCCGTGCGGGTTGGCGAAGGCGAATGAAACGTAGGTCTCGAATTTCCCGGTGGCGGGTTCGAAGCGAAAGATCGCGCCGTCAATATTGCGCACCGGCCCGGTCGCGGTCTCGACCTGCGTGCGATGGAAAACGCCGTCGCTCAAGAAAAGCGCGCCGCCGGGTTCATACGCGAGCGAGTTGGACGTGTGGTGCGAGTCCGCGGAATCAAGCCCCATCAGGATCCGTTCGCGCGAGTCCCCGCGCCCGTCGCCGTCGGTGTCGCGCACGAACCAGAGGTCCGGAGCTTGCACGATCAGCACGCCGTCCTTGTACAATTGAAAACCCGTCGGGCAATTGAGGTCGTCGAGGAAGTGCGTGCACTTGTCCGCCCGACCATCGCCGTCGGTGTCTTCAAAGATCAGCAGGCTGTCCCCCTTTTTGGAATCGGGCGTGCGTTCAGGGTAATTCGGCCAGACGGCGACCCAGAGGCGGCCGCGCGCGTCCCAGGCCATCTGGACGGGATTAATCAACTCGGGAAACTGTTCCTCGCTTGCGAACAGATTGGCTTTCAGGCCGGGGGAAAGCGTCATCCTGGCGATCGCCTCCTCGGCTCCGAGAAACGGGTGCGAACCGTCGGGATTCGCGCCGGGTTTGTTGGTGGGCACGGGCGTGACCGGCGGCAGATTGCTGTCGTCCACCACTAGGTCGCCTCCCTTGGCCACCGCCCAGACCCGTCGGTCGCGGTTCGCGGTGAGCACGTCGCGTTGGGTCATTTCCTCCTGCATGACTTCGAAGTTGCTGATCTTGGGCCGGTCGTCGCCCGCGGCAAAGGTCAGCATCGAGCGACCGCCGTACACATTGTATCCGTCGACGGTGCGGTAGCGGCTGTGCCACATCGCGTTCTTTTCGTTGATGACGGCGCGCAGCTTCGTGAGGTCCTTCGTGGGCGCGGCCTCGCTAAACATCCCCTGAAACATGACGGGCGCGAGCACGGCTTCGCCCGCTTCGGTCAGGTGCAGGCCGTTGTGGGTGAGCGGCCGGCCCTGGCGCGCGGCTTCGTTGTAGAGGCGCTGCGACGGCGTGAAGAGATCGACAAAGATGACTCCGGCGCGATCGCCCGCGACCTCCGCCATCGCCGCGGTGTAGAGCGCGAGATTGCGATTATTCTCCTCCGGCACCGCGAAATTCGGGTCCGGGTGTTTTTCGTTGGCGATGGGTGAGAAGAGGACGACGCGCGGCGGCGTGACGCCGTTGAAGTTCTTCGCCCGCGTTTCCCGCAGGAAGGTTTCGAGGTCCTGCTTGAACTTCGGCAGGCCGGCGGGGCCGGCAAACGATTCATTGAAACCGAAGAAGGCAAAAACCACATCGGCGCGAGTATGCGTGAGCCAGTCCTCGGGCGTGCCGAAATCCTTCGAGCGCGCGCGATTTTGCAGCTCATCGCCGGCCGCGGCAAGGTTGCGAAACACGAGATCGTGTCCCGGAAATTTCGCGGTGATCATCGACTCGAGCCAGCCGTGATGTTGCATGCGATCGGCGAGGGTATTGCCGATCAGGGCCACGTGTTCTCCGGGATTGAGTTTGAGCGGCGGGCCGGCCGGCTCCGGGGCGCGGGCGGGTGACGGGGGTGGCCGCAGGCCGGCGCCCGCTTTTTTCGCGGCGCCGGGCGCAGCGGGGGGCGGGGCGCCTTCGCGTACGGTCTTGCCGAGCGCGTAATCCGACGGCTTCAACCCGTGGCGGACGTTCCCCATGCCATACATGCGCGGCGAATAGGGATCCACGTAACGCACGTCGGCCTTGCCGGGGATCTCGAGGTTCAGGCCCCAGTAAACGGCATTAATCACCAGCCGGCGAAGACCCTCGTTTTCCAAGTCCGTCGCCGCGCCCATCGTCGTGCAAAAAATCCGGTTTTCCTTGCCGGTATCGTTCTGGTGCAGCCGCGTCCACGCGATCGGCATGGCTGGCTCGTTGACCGCCTGCTCGACCTGGTCGCGAGCGCGTTTTTTGCGCGTGTCGGCGGGACCGTCGGTCGGGGCCATGCCGGTCAAGACCTGCCCGCGAACAAGGATCTTAACGTCGGCGGGGGGCTGCGCTTCGTAGACATCCGTCGTGCCAAAGATATCTTTGACGCCGCGCATCACCGCTTCGGTGGTGGCGCCAGCCTCGACGACTCCGCGGGTGGCCTGGACCTTGTGCTTGCCCCAGTGCGTGACCCACGTTTCGCCGAGCACGTGCCGGCCCCAGCCGCCGGCCCAAGGCGCGGTGCTATTCCAAGTGTACTTCGCGAAAGGGCTTTCCCGCGGATAATTAAAAGCGTGGGTCGAAGTGCGCAGCGCGACGATCGGCGTGCCCCGCTGGTACGCAGCGATGAAATGCTGCATCGCCTCCGCTGGCCAGGCGCGGAAGCGCAGGGACATGAGGATCAGGTCCGCGGAATCGAGCTCCGCGGCGCCGGGCAGCGAGGCGTTATTCGCCGGATTGATCGTGCCGTCGGGATCCAGGGCGAAGAGCACCGTGCACTTGAAGCCATGACGCTGGCTGAGGATCTTCGCCAGCATCGGCAACGCTTCCTCGCTGCGGTATTCCTCGTCGCCCGACAGCAGCACCACGTGTTTCGGCCTGGCGGGGCCGCCCGGCGGGGGATTGAAGACGAGGGTGGATTGCGCGGCGGCGATGCCCAACGAGCAAAGCAACAGGAGCAGGCGGCGGAGAGTGGAAAAGAGCACGGGAGGGGAAAGGACGAGGTGAGACGGATAAACGGGACGGTGGGCGCGGCGAACACCGGCGGAACCGGGTCACAAACGCCTGCCGCCGCGCAGGCGAAACTTAACTGAAAAGGCAAGGAGTGCTACCCTTAGGCGCGATATCCTGCCGCCGCGATCTCGCGGCGCAGAAACGCATAGCCCGACTCGGCGATATCCCACGCCGGCGAAAATTCCCGCCAGACGTTGATCGCATTCGCAAAGCTCGGATCGGACCGGCTAAAAGCCTCGACCGTCATCCAGCCGTCGTAACCGACAGCCTTGAGGGTCGTGAGCGCTTCCCGGAAATTGATGTGGCCGCTGCCAGGCGTGCCGCGGTCGTTTTCGCTGAGGTGAACGTGCACGAGCACGGGCGCGATGGTCTTGATGGCGGACGCCTGGGACTTCTCCTCGATGTTGGCGTGATGCGTGTCGAACATGCCCCGCACGTTGGGATGATTCGTCAGCTCCACGAGATGCCGCAGCTGGGCCATCGTGTTGCACAGGTAACATTCAAAACGGTTGATCGCCTCCGGAACCAGCATAACCCCGGCTTGCTGCCCGTAATCCGCCGCGGCGCGGAGCACCTCGGCGCTGCGTTCGTACTCTTCCGGTTTGGGCTCCGAGCGGGTGAACGTGCCGAATGCGGAATGGATCGGCCCGCACAGCATCTTCGAGCCGACCTCCGCCGTGCGATCGATGTTCCACTTCAACACGTCGAGCGCCTTGGCGCGGACCGCCTTGTCGGGACTCACCGGATTCGCGTCGGCGCCGACGATGGTCACGCAGGTGACGCCCAGGTTCAGGTCACGCAACAACGTGTTGAGCCGCTTGTACGCGGCGGGATCCTGGTTGCCGTTGCAAATCTCGATGCCGTCGTAGCCGATTTTTTTGAGCCGCTCGATGTGCGGATAAAGTTCGTCGGAAATGGAGGCGGACCAGGCGAGGAGGTTGAAACCAAGTTTGGGCATGGGAAGGAAGAAGAAGCGAGTGGCAGTGGGCGTAGCCAGGAAGGGTGAAAGAAATGGCGGGCGGAAGGCGGTTGTTGTCGGGGAGAAGGGAGGACGGGCGGGCGTTTACCTGAGGTGCGCCGCCCGGGCCCACCCGGCGGATTCAGCTCATGCCTTCTTCACCTTTTCCCAGCGGCCGGTGCGGGCGGATTTGAGCACGGCATCCGTGACGAGGTCGGTCGCCAGACCATCGCGGAACGTGGGGGCGGCGGGCTTTTTGTCCTGCAGCCCTTGAATGAAATCGGCGACCTGGTGCACGAAGGAATGTTCATAGCCGATCTGCAGACCCGGCACCCACCAGTTTTTCATGTAGGGCTGGTCGCCGTCGCTGACATGAATCGAACGCCAGCCGCGCACGATGCCGGGATCGCGATGATCGAACCATTGCAAGCGATGCAGATCATGCAGATCCCAGAAAATCGACGCGTGCTCGCCGTTGATTTCAAAGGTGTAGAGCGCCTTGTGGCCGCGGGCGTAGCGGGTGGCCTCGAAGGTGGCGAGGGATCCGTTGCTGAAGCGGGCCAGGAAAGCGCTGGCGTCGTCGATGCCGACCTTCTGCGTCTTGCCGGTGAGCGCGTGTTTTCGTTCCTTCACGAAGGTCTCCGTCATGCCCGTGACCTGGTCGATGCTGCCGTTGAGCCAGAGTGCGGTGTCGATGCAATGCGCGAGCAGGTCACCCGTGACGCCGCTGCCGGCGACGTTGACGTCGAGCCGCCAGGTGCCCGGTCCGCCTTGGGGAACGTCGGTCGAGATGGTCCAGTCCTGGAGGAACTTCGCGCGATAGTGGAAAATTTTCCCGAGCTTGCCCTCGTCGATCAATTGCTTGGCGAGCGTGACCGCGGGGATGCGGCGGTAATTGTACCACACCATGTTGGGCACCTTGGCGGCCTCGACGGCTTTGACCATCTTCGTCGCCTCGGGCGCGTTCATGGCGAGGGGCTTCTCGCAAAGAATCATCTTGCCGGCCTTGGCGGCGGCGATGGCGATCTCTGCGTGGACGTTGTTGGGCGCGGCGATGTCGATCAGGTCGATATCGGGCCGGGCGATCAGTTTGCGCCAGTCGGTTTCGACGGATTCATAGCCCCACGTGTCGGCAAACGCCTTGGTCTTCGCGGCGTCGCGGCCACACGCGGCCTTGAGCACGACCCGGCGGTCGAGCGGGAAGAAATTGTTCACCTTGCGAAACGCGTTGGAGTGGGCCCGGCCCATGAAGCCGTAGCCAATAATGCCGACATTGAGTGGTTTCATTCTTGTTGGTTTCGAGGAAGTTTTGGTTCGGCTGGGTTGAACGGAGGAGCGGCTTTACGCCGCGATTGAGTGGGAGAGGTGGCGCAGGAATCGCAGCGTAAAACCGCTGCTACATTCCAGGTCAATGGATCAGCCCACCCAGCCGTGATTGTTGCGGACCTCGATCATCGCCGCGAGCACGTCATTCCAGGTCTGCTGCTTCATCATGACCTCGTTCGGAAACATGCAACCGTCCCAGCAGATGTGCTTGAATTTCTTGGTCACCTTGCCGCTGCCATCGCGGAGCCAGTAACCGGAATCGCGCGGGATGTTGAGTTTGCCCTTCGGATCCGTCGCCAGGCAGTGGCGGCCCGTCTTTTCGTGGCTGCCGGAGCCGAAGACGGTGCCGTCGTTTTGCGCGACGTGGAAATCGATCGTCCACGGCCGCAGCGCGGCGGTCAGCTTCTTCATCGCGGCGTGAAATGCTTCGGGCTCCCAGTGGAATTTCTTGGGCACGATGCGGTGCTCCTCGGCGTTTTCGCCGAGCGTGTACAGCAGCGTGTGCGACATGTCGGCTTGGAAGCCGACCACCTTGGGCATGTCGGTTTCCTCCAGCGTGCGGACCATGTGCTTCCAGCTGTGCATGCCGCCCCAGCAAATTTCGCCTTCGGCGGCGAGGCGCTCACCCGCGTCTTTCGCGATCTTGCCCGCTTCGCGAAACGATTTCGCAATTTGCTTCGTGTTGCCCTTGGGATCCCGATCCCAGTCCTTGACGCTCGCCGCCGTGTCGATCCGTACGATGCCGTAGGGACGCACGCCCAGCTGCCGCAGTTTCGCGGCGATGCGCACGGACTTGCGCACGCAATCAACCCAGCCGGCGCGTTTCGCCTCGTCGCCCATGGCCGCGCCAAAAAACCACACGGGCGCCACGACCGAGCCGACGACCAGGCCTTTGCTCCGGATCTTGTCGGCCAGCGCCTTGATGCCGTCGTCGGAAATAGTGATGTCGGTGTGCGGGTTATTGAGGAAAATATCGACGCCGTCGAATTTGACGCCGTTCACCTCGGCCTTGGCCGTCATGTCGAGCATCGTGTCGAGGTCGAGGTCGGCTTCGGCGCCCCCCATGCTTTTCTTGCCGACCAAGCCGGGCCACATCGCGTTATGCAGTTTCGGGTAATTGTTTTGAGGCATGATTCTTAGACGTTGGAGGGTGAAAAACAGGCGGCGGGGTGGGTCGGGATGCAGGGCCGGAGAGCAACGGTTCTGGCAGGCTGGGGCTTCAGGGAGAGTGGGGAATATCCAGGCTCACGAGGTTGGGGTGAGCGTCCGTTTCGTAAACAGATTCTCGTGGCATTAAACAAGATTCATCTCGCTTCCCGTTGACCAGACGCGCCGGTGCGTTTGGTCTCATGGCGTGTCGCTTCGCCTTCTCGTCGTGTCACTTCGCGTTCCGCGAAACCCCGGTCACGGCCCTGCCCCGCGGCGGCGAGCGCTCCTCTTCGGGTGCTGGCTGGGTCTTGCGGCGGCGGCCTTCGGCCAGGACGGCGCGATCCCGCCGGACCGGCCGCGGATTCGCCCCCCGTCGCAGCTGACGGGCTGGGCTGACTGGGAGAAAGGCGGAGAGTTATTGCGCCGCATCCCGATCCCGCCGGCTCCCATTCTTTCACCGGAAGACGAAGCCAAAACATTCCGGCTGGCGCCGGGCTACCGAGCCGAACTCGTC
>JBEENF010000086.1:0-11262 GCA_041192325.1 Verrucomicrobiota bacterium | reverse complement strand
AATGTAGACCACCAGTCGTCGTTTTGCGTCGGGAGAACCCATCATGTGCGCCTGACGACTTCGCCCGGAATCGGGCCGGTTCCAAGCTTCGTTTCTCAGGGCTTCCCGTTCGCGCCCGGCAGAAATTTGCCCATGTCCGCTTTTTCGAAGGCCCGCGGGGCCAGGTCGAGACGCGAGCGTTCGGTCTCCGCCAGCGAGCCGAGTTCATCGGGCGTGGCAACGACATGCGGCGTCAAAAAGATCAGGAGCTCCGTCTTGACCTTGCCCGTGGCCTTGCGCTTGAACGCGTAGCCGAGGATGGGGATGTCCCCCAACAACGGAACTTTGCTCTCCGTGGCGTCTTTTTGCTGCGACATGAGTCCGCCGATCACGATGGTCTGATCGCTGCGCGTCACCACGACCGTGTCAGCGGAGCGCCGATCGATCACCGTGGCGTTCCCCGCCCCCGGAATCGACACGGTCGTGGGGCTGATCGACGAAATTTCCGGCGACACAATCATTTCCACCAAGCCTTGCGCCGTGATGAACGGCGTGACGCGCAGGATGATGCCGACGTCCTGATACGTAATCGTGCTGGTGATGGAATTGTTGGCTGAGTTCAGATTTTGCGTCGTCGTGCTGAGCAACGGGACGTTCTGCCCGACAAGGATGGTAGCCTGCTGATTACTGCGGGTGAGAATCGACGGCCGGGAAAGTATCTCCGTCTTGGAGACGCCCGCCAGCGCGTGGATCGTCGCCGTGATATCGCGCCCTTGCAGTTGGTAAAACGCGCCGTACGTGACCGCGTCGGCGAGTTGGCTGGCGATGCCGAACTTCGTCGTCGCGATGCCCTCGGGGTTGGTCTTGATGGCGATGGGGCCTTTGTATTTCGCCTCCGCCCCCAGATCGAAAGTGTCGTCGTGCGTGACCTGCATGAACACGACGTTGATGAGCACCTGGGGCTTCGGCTTGTCGAGGCTCGCGATGATCGTCTTGATATTTTCGTTGGTGGCATCGTCGGTCACCACAATCAGGCGGCGCGTGTCGACATCGCTCGTGATCGTCGCATCGCCGACCAAAGTGGTGTTTTGGTAGGTGCGGTTGCCGCTCGCATTGCTGCCGCCCCCGACGCCTCCTCCACCCCCGAAAAAGCCGCCGCCGCCACCCGTTGCGCCACGCCCCCCCTGATTCTGTACCTGGGCCAGCGCCGCCGCGGCGCCGAGGACAATTAAAGCGGCGCTGGCCAGCGCACGCCGGTGGGATCGAAATGTTCGGAGAATCATGATATTTTAAAGCAAAGTTGGAACCGCGGGAATCAATTGCCGCGCGTCGCGGCGCCCTGCGTGCCAAGCTGGAGATTCTGGGTCGTGTTTTGCGTCGCGTTGGTCGTCGCGCGCGAGGTCAGGGCATCGGGCTGGTTATTGGTCGTGGTGCGGCCGGTGGAGCTTTGGAACAGATTCTTCAGGATCGTTTCGACCTGCTTCACATTCGCGTTGTCCATCGTGTAAACGAAGACCTTCTGCTTGCGCGCGGAACTGGAATCGAGTTGGGCCACCATCTCGGTGATGTCGGGCATCTGATCTTTCGATGCGGTCACGATCACGGACAGCGTGCGCGGGTCCGCCACGGCCACCACCGGCACGGAGCGGACGGCCGTGCTGCCGCCGCCACCGCGGGCACTGCGGCCTCCCCCAGCCCCAGCGGTTCCGCCGGCGCCGCCCCGATTGCCGCCGCCCCCGCCCAAACCTCCCGCACCGCCCGCGGCGCCGCCAAACATCGCGCCGAAGCCCCCGAAGCCGCCGCGACCGCCGGCATTGCCGAACTGACCCGCCAGTCCCCCGCGGCCGCTCTGAGCGTTGGGCGAGTAAATATTGGTGAGCAGCGTCGCCATCTCGTAGGGGTCGGCGTTCTGCAGTTTGAATATTTTCATCGTCGATACGGTGTCGATCGAGGTGTCGAGCGCGTTCACCAGGGTCACCACCTGCCGCAGGTTGATGTTGGTATCGGTGACGACCAGCGAGTTGCTGTCCGCGTTGGCGGTCAGGGTCGACGTGCCGGGCAGCAGCGTGCCGAGATCGCGCGCGGCGGTCGTGGCATCAAGGTGCCGCAGCGGGATGATCTGGATGACCATCTCAGCCGTGCTGGGGATCTCCTCCGGATCGTTGCCCGTGCGGATGGGAAGATTCTTCTTTTTTGCGTCCTCCTTGGACGCAATGGAGATGATGCGTCCCTGCACGACGCTGGTGTAGCCGGCCTTGTTGAGGGCAAAGTTCAACAACACGACGGCCTCCTGGCGCGTGACGGGCTGCGCGGAGAACATGTCGACCGTGCCACGCACGGGCGTCTCAAGGTTGATGATAAAGCCGGCGGCTTCGCTCATGTAGTTGAGCACCGTCTCGAGGGGAGCCCCGCGGAAATTGAAGATCAGCGTGCCGGGCGGCCGCGAGCCGGCGGCGGGCGCGGAGGCAACCGACGGAGCGGAAGTAACCGGGGCTTGGGGGGCCGGCGCAGCAGGATTTTGAGCCCAGGCGCACGAGGAGAGCGCCGCAGCGCCGAGCCATGTCGCCGGGGAGAATAAGGTGATCTTCATCGTTTCAATTGGTTGTTCCGAGCCTCCATTAACTTTCTGAGAGTATCCGAGGCGCCGGCGGGGATCGCCACCGGCGCTGCTGGATCCACTTTGCCCACAGCGTCGCTGGCGGCTTGGGCCTGCGCTTCGCGGCGGACCACGTCCTCGTCGATCAATTTCCAATCCGCGCCCTCAGGGCGGCGGAGCTGCTGCCCGACCCGCATGGCAAAGGTCTTTCCATCGCGCTCCAGCTCGACCGTGTTGGCCGCGATCCGGATCACTTTGTAGTTGTCGACCGCCTCGCCCACGCGCACGGCCCGGCGAAAGGAAGTTTCGGAGCCCTCGAAGAATGCGCGGATGCCCCGGTCGGAATCCATCGTGCCGACCAGGGAAATTACATCCCGACGCGGCGGCTTTTCCTCCATCGTTCGCTCCCGCCGGCCGGTGCGGTTGGAGCTGAAGATGTTGCCGTCGGTAATGACGCGGAAGGTGTCAAACGAGGCTGAAGGAGTGACCGACGAATCTTTTCGCGGTCCCGCGGTCACGGGTGTCGCCGCGGTCGCATCGGCCCTCCGCGCGCGGCGGCTGAAAGAAGGGGCGCCAGACCCGGGCGCGGACGGGGCGGGAGTCGCCGCTGTGGTCGCGGGTGCCGGGGCCGGGGCAGGCGCATCCACGGCGAGCGCGCCCGCGGCGGCCAGGGCGAACGCAGCGATAAAAATGTGACGCGGACTCATGGTTGTTTGCGCTCCAAGGGAGAAAGACGCAGGCCGCTGACAATGAGACCGAGGGTGATTTTCTGCCCGTAGTCGTCCCGCGACGTTATCTCGACGGAATCGACGCGCAACGCGAGGGGCGAGGACTCGAGTTCGTAAATGAACCGGCTGACGCTGGACAGGGTGCCGGTCGCGTCGACGCGGAATTCGCCCAGCGAGTACCGGTCGGCCCCGCCGCGTTTCCATTGCGGCCGGATCGAGCTGACCTCGACGTTATTGGTGCTGCGCCAGCGTTCGAACTCCGAGATCACCCTCTGCTCCGCCTCTGCCTGATCCTTGGGAAGCGCATTGTCCTGCATTTCCTTCCACGTGCGGTCGAGCTGCGCGCTGCGGGCGATGAGGCTGCGGCCTTCACTGACCGACCGGCGAAGATTGACGATCTCGGTGGAGTGCGCGCGCCACATGGCGGTGAGCGGTGTGAACAGCACGCTGTCGAGAATGAACAGGGCGACCATCGCTCCCGCGCCAATCACCAGCCAGCGTTGTCGCTCGGGAAGATTGAGCTTCATGTGCGGGGGGTGGAATTCCAACGAAAGGTTAAGGTGAACTGCATCGGCGTCTTGCCTCGGATCTGCTCGATCTTGAGGCCCTGGACTTCCTTGGTTTTGCGCAAGAGCTCCTGCACCCGCAGGAACGATGGATTATCGCGCGCCGTGCCGCTGATGCTGACCACGGCGCTCGCCGCGGCGTTGCCGTGCACCTCGAAAGTTTTGGCGGTGACACTGCCGTTTTCCGGAAAACACTCCGTGACCCGCTTAAGAATACTTAGGCTGCGGAACGAGGTGTCGTACCACGGCCGGAATTCGCGGATGCGGCCCTGCACGACTTCGAGCGACTTTACCTGGGCCTGCATCGCCGCCCACTCGGAGCGCAGCGACCAGCGCTGATATTCCTGCCAGCCAAACGCCAGCACCGCCACCAAGGCCGCGGCCGCCAGCGTGAAGCCGGCGGTAGCGAGCCGTTTCGAACTGTAACGCGCCATCACCTGCGCCCAGCGGGTTGGGCGCGGCGGCAGAAACTCCAGCTCCGGGGCGGTTCCCTCCAACCAGCCGACCGCGAGTTTTTCGGCCATCTCGGCGGCCAAGTTTTTTTCCGGCAGGTCGCCGCGTTTGACCGTGAGGCCGGCGGCTTTTGCCCAATCGCCGAGACTCTCGGCGAGCTGGCGAACCATCGTCGTTTCGCCGGTCAGAAACAGTTCGCGCACGTCCGCCCGCAATTCGACCGGCGCCTGCTCAAAGGTGATGCGTAATTCACGCGCCACCGCGGCGCCGTTGACGATCTTTTCGCCGCCTTCGGATTCGATGCTCCCCTCGCAGGTGCGGAAGGCCGCGATGCCGCCGCCCACCACCAAAAGGAGCGTCACGGTCGCGGGATCCACCGCCACGATGATGCGGCCGGCGGCGCCCGTGGCTTCCGGCAGCACGGCCAGACCGAGCGAGAAACTCACCGCCTTCAGCCCCGCCGCCTTCAATACCGCGGAAAGCTGTTCGATCTGTTCGCGGCGCACGGCGAGCTGCGTCACATACCGGCCCGCCGCCGAACGCTGAAAAGATTGCGCGATCTGGAGCTGCGCCGGATCGACGGGAAAACCCTTTTCCGCTTCGATCTGGAGGAAACTCGCCGTGTCGTCGCGCCCGAGTTCGGGCACTTTCGTGTGCTGGCTCATCACCCAGCGGGGCGGAATCCCGACCACGCAGTGGCGTTCGCGAATGCCCGCTGCGTCGAGGTGGTTCTTGATCTCACGCCCGATTAGTTCGGGTTCCGGATGCAGGAGGTCGAGCGTCAGTGTCGCGGTCGCGGACTTCACGACCCCCGGCCGGCCCTTGGCGCGGGTGACGTGACAAGCCCGCAACTGACCGTCGGTCAGTATCAGCCCGAGCACGGACTGCGCGCGTTTTTTCATCTGCAGTTTCTTGATCATGTGTCCTTCATTCCCCTGAGATTGCGTCGGGTGGCCGCGCCGAGCGCCCAGCCGTAAGCGGTAAGATCCTGCCGGTAAACGATGCGCGGCTTGGCGCTGCTCACGTCGAAAATCACCTTCTCGCGGCAATAGCCGCGGCCATGGGCGCCGACCGCCGCGATGTCAGCGGAAAACTGATACGACACCCCCGTGATGTAGCGCCCCGCCTGGCGGATCTGCCCGGGCGACAACACCTGCGTGAGCCAGGCAAACGAAGTGAGGGACTCCCGGTTGCCCTGCCGAAACGCCACGAGCGTCGCCGCCCGATCCGGCCCAATGCCAGGCAGCGCGGACAGAACCGCCTCGCTGGCCGTGTTCACGTTGACGAGGCCTTGGGCGATGCCATTCGTCGCGGTTGTGGCCGTCAGGTCCGTGTGAATCAGCAGCCACTCGTCGGCGGTGATCTGGCCGGTGACCATGAAATCGGCGACACTCGTGAGCGGCTGGTTCCGCGTCGGATTCTGCGCGTTGAAGGGAATGCGCCCCATGATCTGCGCTGCGCGCTGCGTGCTGATGCCCCGTTGGGTCATCCGCGTTTGCAGCGCCTGGCGCGCCTGCTGCGTCGTAAGCGTGGTGACGTTGAGGCGCCGGTTGCCGCTGCTCGAGGTGGCGGGCTCGCGCGTGTAAATGGTGACGTATTCCAGCAGGCCGGCGAGCAACTGCCCGTTCTGGTCGTCGCGCGGCGCGGAGCTTTCCCCATCGTCCTCGTTCCGATCGAGCACGCCGTTGCGATTCGTGTCCTCGCCGAGAATGAGGTCGAGCATCGCGCCGTTGATCAGGCGAAGCTCGTCGACGCTTTCGTACGCCGCGCCCTTGTTGTGCCGGGGCGGCACGAGCTGCGAATAATAGTTTTCCGCGATGAGGGCGTTCTGGCTGTTGGCGCTCCGCCAGGCGACGATCGCGTCGGCAAATTCCGGCGTCATGCCCGGGAGCGGCAACGCCTGCAACATCGCGGAGCTCACGGTGTTGAGGTTCAGCTTGGACGCTTCATCGACGAGGCCGAAATAGGGTTCGTTCGATTGCTGTTGCGAGGGCAGGACGTCGTGGTCGCGACCGATGAACCAAAACAGGGCGTCGTCGCCCACCGCCACCGCCGCGGACTTGTAATACTCGATGTCAGGCGCCGCGCCACCCACGGCATATTGCGTGAGCAGGGCGTTGGCGTAACGCGTCCCGGCGGCAATCGCCTGCCGCGCCGCGATTTCGTTCACGCGGTTGTCGGCTGCCCGCACCTCCGAATTCATCGAGTTGGCGAAATACAAGGCGAGCGCGACCAGCCCGAGGGAGATCCACATCACGATGATGAGTACGGAGCCCCGACAATCATTGGGCGCGCAACGCCGGGACAGCACGGCCCCCTTGCCGCCGAAAGCGGTAACGGGGCGCGACCCACGGCCGTGCCGCTCGCGCGTCGGGCTGGGCCCCTTGGCCGCAACGGAAGGCGCGCGCGTCATAGCTGCGCCGCCTCGGCGGTGACTTCCTGTTGCAGCGTGCTGGACGTCTTGACGAGCACGGGGACGATGATCTCGACGGGAGCAAGATCGGAGCGGGAAAAACTGCCGGCGGACGGAGCAAGCAGGATACTAAACTTGATGGCGTTCGGCAGGCTGCTCGTCGCGGTCGAGTCCCACGTATCGAGCCAGTTCTCGCCGTCGAAATATGAAATTCCCGCCGAGTTAACACCGGTCAGGAGCGTCTGTTCCTCGGCGTTCGCTTCGAGCACGACGGGGAGCAGGTTGCGCGTAACGACGCGCACCAGATCTTTTGCCGGCCCCCCGTCGGAAGCCGGCGACAAATAATAAGCCACGGTCTGCACCTCCGAGTAGGTCGTCCAGCCGTCGATCTTGCCAGAATTCGTGTGGATATCCGGTGTGATGCGTTCGCTCGTATTATCCAGGTCGTTCGTGCTGGTGAGGTCGCTCGTGAGCTGCCCGGCGAGCCTGTAGGTCGTGGCCTGCGGATTCGCGGGAATCATGATCCCGGCAAGATCCTTGCGCACGATGGCCAGGGTGCGCTGCAGCACGAGGTCGCCGTTGATCTTCTCGTGCGTGGTATTGTGCAGCCGCAGCGCGCCGAAAAATGTGGCGTTGATCACCAGCAGCACGACCGCCCCGATGGCGGTGGCCAGCAGCAGCTCGAGGAGGGTGAATCCCCGGGTCGAACGCTGACGATGCGGGTGCGTGTCCATCACCGGGTGGCAGTCGTGGTGGCGACCGGCGTGCTCGTCGTCACGGTGGTTGTCGCCGTCGGGTCATAAAGCGTGGTGGCGGCGACGTCGTAAACGCGCCCCTGCACGGAAAACTCCACGCGCACGGTGACCAAGGTGAGGCTGATCGCAGTGTCTTCCGTCCAGGGATCAGACTTAAGTGACCATGGATAAGTGGTGTCGGCTTCGACCGTGCTGCCGTAGGGCACGCCCGTGCCGATCTGGCCGGAAACAATTTGCTCATCCAGCACGCGTTCGGCGATGCGCATCGCGGTGGCCTTGCGCTGCCCAAGCGTGCCCGCCCGGCTCGCCACGCTCACGCCCTCCATTGTGACCGGGATCAGGATGGCCATGAACAGCAGCGCCGCCAGCACTTCGGCGAGCGTAAAGCCGCGACGGCCCGGGTCGAATGACCCGGTCGCAACAGCAGGGCCGTCGCCTGCCGCAGCGACCCGCCCGGTAAACAAGCTTCCGCTCCTAAGCGTATCACTGCACATGGGACGCGGGACGGATTTCGTAGGCGAGCCGGCTCGCGGTTGGCGCCAGCTCGAGGGAGCCTTCAGCGCCCTGCCGGATGGTGATCTTGGGGACACTCGAGTCGTCGTGGAAGCCATCCGGCGTGAAGCGGATTACCGCCAGCCCCTCGGCGAGCCCGAGTTTTTCGTCGTCCAGTTCGGAGGTCGCCACCACCGCGCCGACCGGTGTCTCCAGCGTCAGGCCGGGTTCGGTGGTATAGGTGACCGCGCGCGCATCGCCTTCCTCGGTCTCGTTAAAACTGGATTGGATCGAAAGCCCGTAGGTCGAGTTCACCGGATTGATCCACAGGATGACCGGCACGCCCTCCGCGACCGCGCGGTTCTGGCCGTAGTGCGTCAGCGAGAGCAGGCGGCGCGCTTCAAAATTCAGGGCCCGCCCGCGAAAAAAAGAGCCCATGCTCGACGTGACGAAGACGGCGGTGATCGCCAGCAGCGCGAGCACGAAGATCAATTCGATCAACGTGAAGCCGCCGGCGGCGCGACGCGCGCGGCCCATCCGCGCGCTTGTGACGGGCGGTCGGTGCGCTTCCCCGCGTCCGCGGCCCCCAGGGCAATCCGCGGCGGGAAACTCAGCGCCGGCAAAGTTACTTCGCCGTGATGCTCGCATTCACCACGTCATCCGCCGTGCCGGGTTGACCGTCGGGTCCCATCGAGACGATGTCGTAACCGTTCGCATTCACGCGGCCGGGGAACTCGTAAATGTAAGGATGCCCCCACGGGTCGAGCGGAATGTCACTCTTTAAGTACGGCCCGCGCCAGCCTGTGACATCAGGCGGCGCCACGAGCAATTGCGCGAGGCCGTCCTGGCCGCGGGGATAACTGCCGGTGTCGACTTCGTAGGCGTCGAGCGCCGTCCCAAAGGTGGAAATCTGCGTGATCGCCGCGGTGATGCGCGCCTGCTCCGTGCGGCCGGTAAACTTCGGCAGCACGAGCGCGGCGAGAATGCCGAGGATCACGAGCACCAGCAGCAGCTCGACGAGCGTGAAACCGGCCCCGCGACGGCGGCGACGCAGCGTTTCCTGAATCCGGCTCGCCGGGATCCCCGCGGACAATCGTGCCGCTCCGTGTGATCCGTGGTTAATTTCAGTGCGATCTGTTTTCATGAAGAAGAAATTATTTGATGTGGTCCTGCAGCGAGAAGATGGGGATGACCATGCCGATGAAGATGGTGCCGATTAGCGCCGCGATGACGAAGAGCATCACCGGCTCGGCCAGCGCCACGGTTGATTTGAGCTGCCGATCGAGGTCGCCCTCCGTCACGGTCGCGATGCGCATCAGCTCGACGTCGAGCTTGCCGCTCTCCTCCGCAACCGAGATCATTTCGACGATGGCGCCGGGAAACAATGAGCGGTTCTGCGCCAGACTCTTGCCGAGCGGTTTGCCCTCTTTCACGCGGTCGATGGAGTCGGACACCGCATCGATCAGCACCTGATTGCCGATCGAGCGGCGCGCGACGTTCAGTGCGCTGATCAAGGGCACGCCCGCCTGCAGCAACGTGCCGAGCATCCGGCAAAACCGCGCCATGGCGAATTGCGCGACCAGCGGGCCGATCAGCGTGATTTTCAGCAGGAGGCCTTCCCATGCGCGGCGGCCTTTTGGCGAGTTGAGCCACGTCCGGATCATGAAGAAGCCGACGATCGCTCCGGCTCCGAGAAACAAGCCATAACCACGCACGATCTCACTCGCCTTGACGATCAGCTGGGTGATCAACGGCAACTCCGCATTAAAGCCCGCAAAAATCGTCTGAAAGCGCGGGATGAAAAACACCAACAGGAAAATCAACACGCCCATCGCGAGGATCAGCAGAATGACCGGATACATCAGCGCGGTCATCACCTTTGACTTCAGCTCCTTCTCCCGCGCCTGAAAGTCCGCGATCTGTGCCAGCACGACGTCGAGAAATCCCCCGGTTTCGCCCGCCTCGACCATCGCCACGTAAACGCGGGGAAAGGTTTCGGGCGAACGCTCCATCGCCTTCGACAGCGACATGCCATCGATCACGAGATCGTGGATTTCCTTCCACTTCGCCTTGGCGACGGGTTCGGCCGATTCGCGGTGCAGGATCACCAGCGCGCGGCTAAACGGCACGCCCGCCGCAAGCAGGCTCGACAGCAGGCGCGTGAAATTCTCCAGCATCCGGGGCGTGATCCTGGCCTTGCCGCCGAAGGAAATCGCCGGGGATCCCTCCGCGGCCGGCGCCTCGGCGGCGCTGCCCATTGCGCCCGCGCTGTTTTTTTCCGGCGCGCGCGAGACGGACTTTTTTGGCGTGGCGGCGCCGGATTCCGCGAGCTTGACGGGCCTCAGTCCGCGACCTTCCACCTGGCGCATCGCCTCCTGGCGGTTGCTCGCGTCGAGAAATCCCTCGGTCAGCGCGCCGTCGGGCTGCATGGCCTTGTAGGCGAATTGGGGCATCGCGGGGGTTACATCAGCGAACGCGGCAACACGATCTCGGCGCCGTTCGCCGGCGCGTGATGATGATTAGGTTTCCCGTCGGTGGTTTCCATCTCGTGCACGGTGGTGACGCTCAAAATCTCCTCAATCGTCGTGATGCCCTGCTCGACCAGCCGCCGGCCATCTTCCGCCAGCGTGATCATGCCGCCGCGGCGCGCGGAATCGCGAATCGCGTCGGTCGAGCTGTTTTTCAGGATAAGGGTGCGAATCTCGCTGCTCGAATCCATCCACTCGAAGATCGCGCGCCGGCCATGATAACCCGTCTGGCGGCATTCGCGGCAGCCCACGGCCCGGTAAACTTTTGCCTCGGGCTTGAGGCCGAGCTTTTGCTTGTAGGCGCGGGCCTCGGGCGTGGCATCGATCTGCTTGCAATGCGGGCAAAGCAGACGCACGAGCCGCTGCGCGAGCACCGCTTCAAGCGAGGAAGCGACCAGATAGGGCTCGACGCCCATGTCGACCAGGCGCGTCAGCGCGCCGGCGGCATCGTTCGTGTGCAGGGTGGAAAACACGAGGTGACCGGTGAGGGAAGCCTGCACCGCGATCTGGGCCGTTTCCTGATCGCGGATTTCACCAATGAGCACCACGTCGGGATCGTGGCGCAAAATCGAACGCAACCCGCGCGCGAAGGTCAGGCCGGATTTTTCCGAAACCTGGATCTGGTTCACCCCCTTGAGTTGATACTCCACCGGGTCCTCGATCGTGATGATCTTGCGCTCGGAATCGTTGATCTCGTTGAGCGCGGTATAGAGGGTCGAGGTCTTGCCGGAGCCGGTCGGCCCGGTGACGAG
>JBEENF010000085.1:0-11345 GCA_041192325.1 Verrucomicrobiota bacterium | reverse complement strand
CGCTGGTTGGTTTCTCCGGAAAACCCACTTGTCGCGCGCGTGACGGTGAATCGGATGTGGCAGTCGTTTTTTGGCATCGGCCTCGTCAAAACTGCGGAGGACTTTGGCGTGCAGGGTGAGCCGCCCCTTCACCCCGAGTTGCTGGACTGGCTCGCCTCCGAATTTGTCGGGCGGGGATGGGACGTGAAAGCGCTGCACCGCCTGATCGTGACCAGCGCCACGTATCGCCAGTCCTCGCGCGCCACGCCGGAATTGCATGAACGCGATCCGGAAAATCGGCTGCTCGCGCGTGGCCCGCGTTTTCGGCTTCCGTCCTGGATGTTGCGGGATCAGGCGCTCGCCGCGAGTGGTCTGCTGGTCGATCTGCCGGGCGGACCCGCGGTGAAACCGTACCAGCCCGCGGGAATTTGGGAGGAGGCGACCTTTGGCAAGAAAACCTACAAACAGGATCATGGGGACGCGCTCTACCGCCGAAGCCTCTACGTTTTCTGGCGGCGGATCGTGGGCCCGACGACCTTCTTCGATGCCGGGGCGCGGCAGGTGTGCGCGGTCAAGGCGACGCGTACGAACACGCCGCTCCACGCGCTGGTCACGTTGAACGATCCGGCGTTTGTCGAAGCCGCCCGCGTCCTCGCGCAGACGTTGCTCGCCCGCGCGGGCAGCGATGGCGGGCGACTCGACGCCGCTTTCCAGCGGACATTGGCGCGGCTGCCCACCACGGCGGAGCGGAAGATTTTGTCGGGACGGCTGGCGATCCTGCGCGCGCAATTCCGGGCGGACCCTGCCGCTGCCCGGGAACTCGCCGCCACCGGTGAGGCCGTCCGCCCGGAGGGACTGGATGGAGTGGAACATGCGGCGTGGACGAGCCTGTGCTCGCTGGTGCTCAACCTCGACGAAACGCTTTCCAAGGAATGAAACTCTCCCGCCTCACATGAATCCGCTGCTGGAAGGCAAGGCGCTCTTCACCCGCCGCGAATTTTTCGGCCGCTCTGCGATGGGCGTCGGCACGGCGGCGCTCGCGTCGCTTTTGGGCCGCGATGCGTTCGGCGCTCCAAAATTACCTGCGGGCGGCCGCCGGGCCGTGGGTGGGTTGCCGGAATTGCCGCATTTCGCCCCCAAGGCGAAACGGGTGATTTATCTTTTGCAAAACGGCGCGCCCTCCCATGTCGATCTCTTCGATTACAAGCCGAAGTTGCGCGAGTGGCATGGCCGGCAGATTCCCGACGAGCTCACCGGCGGGAAACGTTTCAGCACGATGACGGGCACGCAAACGGCGCGCCCGCTGCTCGGCGAGATCACGAATTTCGCCCAGCATGGAAAGTCGGGCGCGTGGGTGTCTGATTTTCTGCCCTGCACCGCCGCGATCGCCGACGACCTCTGCTTCGTCAAATCGATGTACACCGAGGCGATCAACCATGCGCCCGCCATCAATTTCTTTCTCACCGGCGCCGAGATGCCAGGCCGCCCGTCGATGGGTGCGTGGTTGTCTTACGGATTGGGCAGCGAGAACGAGGACCTGCCGGCGTTTGTGGCGATGACCTCGCGCGACAAAGAGGCGAGCTGTGGCCAGATCTTCTATGATTTCTACTGGGGCAGTGGATTTCTCCCGACGAAGTACCAGGGCGTGGCGTTTCGCGGCAGCGGCGACCCCGTGCTTTACCTTTCGAACCCTGAAGGGATGAGTCGCACGGTCCGCCGCGGGCTGCTCGACGACCTGGCGCAACTGAACGAACTTAAGCGCCGCGAATTCGGAGATCCGGAAATCGCGACGCGCATCGCGCAATACGAGATGGCCTATCGCATGCAAACGAGCGTGCCCGAGCTCACCGATTTTTCACGGGAGTCGCCCGACGTGCTCGCGATGTATGGACCCGACGTCAAACGGCAGGGAAGTTTTGCCTATAACTGCCTGATGGCGCGGCGCCTGGCCGAGCGCGGGGTCCGTTTTATCCAGGTGATGCACGCCGGGTGGGACCAGCACCGGAATTTGAATACGCAGCTCAAGATCCAATGTGAGGACACGGATGCGCCGTCGGCCGCGCTCGTCCGCGACTTGAAGCAGCGCGGATTGCTCGACGACACCCTGGTGATCTGGGGGGGCGAATTTGGCCGCACGCCTTTTTTGCAGGGCAAAATCGAGGAAACCAAGCAATGGGGGCGCGACCATCATCCGTACGCCTTCACGCTTTGGATGGCCGGAGGAGGCGTGAAGCCCGGCCTGAGTTACGGCGCCACCGACGAATTCGGCTTCAATGCCGTCGATCACCGGGTCCATGTGCACGACCTGCAGGCGACAATCCTGCATCAACTGGGCATCAATCACGAGCGCCTCACCTACAAGTACCAGGGCCGCAATTTCCGGCTGACCGATGTGCACGGGAGCGTGGTGAAAGACATCCTGCTCTGAAATCGCGCGGGGGGCGCGTGCCCCTTGACCCGGTTCCGCGGCGTCCCACACTCCGCCGCCGATGGATACCTTTCTCATAGATGTGCCCATGCCCTCGATGGGGGCGACCGTGAACGAGCTTACCGTCATCTCGCTCAAAACGCGGGTGGGCGACCAGGTCTCGAAAGGCCAGCGGCTGGGCGACTTGGAAAGCGACAAGTCCGTTTTCGAATTCGAATCGCCCTGCGCCGGCGCCATCCGGGCCATATGCGTGCGGCCCGGCGATGTCGTTCCCTCCGGCGCCCCTTTTCTGCAGATCGAAACGGCCGATAATTCGCTCCGCCATCTGGCCGCGAAGGCCGCGCCATCGCCGGCGCCCGCCGCTCCGGCAAAACCGGCGGTTCAATTGGTGTGGACGCCCCGCGCGACCAAGATGGCTCAGGAAGCCGGCCTGGATCCCGCGTCGCTGGCCGGAATCGAAGCGACCGGTCCCGGGGGTCGCGTGTCGGGCGATGATGTGGCCCGTTATCTCGCGGCGCGCAAATGAATCGACGCGGCGACTTTGCCGCGTTGTTGTATCTCCAGATTGAGCACGACTTTTGACACGGTTTGCATTGCCGGGGTGGGCTACTCGGTTCCCACGAACATCCGGGCCAACAGCGAAATCCTGAAAGCGTTCCCGAACCGCACGGAGGACGAAATCGTTCGCCTCACCGGTATCCGGGAACGGCGCTACGCGGCCGAGGAGGATAGCGCCACCGGTCTCGCCGCGATTGCCGTTCAACGCGCGCTGACCCAGGCGGGAATGCACGTGAGCCAGATCGATGGCGTGATTATGGCCACGATCCTGCCCGATCAGCCGGTTCCATCCGCGGCGAGTTCGCTCGCGCGCGAGCTGGGTATTCCCCACGCGCTGGCCTTTGACCTCAACGCCGCCTGCTCCGGCTGGCTCTACGCGCTCGAAGTCGGCCGGGCTTTCATTCGCTGCGGGACGGCGAAAAACGTGATCGTGGTCACGGCAGAATTGCTTTCGCGCATTACCAATCCCGAGTGCAACGACACGGCTTTTCTTTTCGGCGACGGCGCCGGCGCCGCGATCCTCACGGATGGCATCGGAGGCCATCGTTTGCATCGGATGGGATTGTCGGGCGACGCCGAGCAGTTTGACGCCATCCAGCGGCCCGGCGGTGGCGCCCGGATGCCGTGGCCCGAGGCGGAAGATCGCAATCTCGGGAATTTTTATCTGCAGATGGACGGACCCTCCGTCTTCAAACACGCCGTCGTGGGGTTCGCCGCGCAAATTGAACAGACCCTTGCCCGGGAAAACCTGACGCCCGACGACATCGCGTGGGTCGTGCCGCACCAGGCCAATGAGCGGATCCTGAAAGCGGTCAGCAAACGCGTCGGCATTCCCTACGACAAATTTGTTGTTACGATCGCCAAGTACGGCAACACGAGCGCCGCCAGTGTTTCCATGGCTTTGGGATGGGCCGCGCAGGAGGAAATTTTCGTGGCCGGTGACCGCATTATCTTTTGCAGCGTCGGCGCCGGTCTCACCTTCGCCGGCGGCCTGATGGTTTGGTGATCCGCTTCGCGCGCGGAAAATCAGCGGGAGCCCGCCGCCGCATTCTGCAATTCGTAGCTGAGGATGCTCAGCGCGTAAACCGCGGCTGTTTCGCAACGGAGCACCATTGGCCCCAGGGTGATGGGCACGAAACCGGCGGCCCGCGAAAGAGCCATTTCCGCTGGGCTGAAATCGCCCTCGGGGCCGATCAGCCAGGCGATGGTTTGCGGCGGGCGGCCATGAAGAGCGCGAAAGTCAGCGAGCGCGCTTTGCAGGGCTGTCGCGCCTGGCTCGAGACTGGCGATCAAACGCAGCTCACCCGCCCCGGCTCCGGTCATGAACTCGGCCACCGGCTCCAATGGCGCGACCGCCGGCACGAACGGATTGCCGCATTGCTTGGCCGCTTCCAGCGCGGCGTGCTGCCATTTCTCGATTTTCTTTTCCGCGCGGCCGCCATCGAGGTGAACCTGGCTCCGCTCGCTGGCAAGGGGGACGATGCGCGCCGCGCCGATCTCCGTCGCCTTGCGGACAATCGCGTCCATGCCGGTTCCCTTCGGCAAGGCCTGGCCGAGGGTGATTTGCCAGGGCAGCGGCGGAACGTGGCGCTTGGCGCGCACCTGCAGCCGGGCCGCGTTTTTGCGCGCGTCGCTGAGCGTGCAAACCCACTCGGCGCCGCGCCCGTCAAACGCGATGACCGGATCGCCGGCGCGCGCGCGATTCACACTCACCAAGTGGTGCGACTCTTCCGCCGACAATGCGATCTCAGCGGGTTCGGCAGTGGCCGGACGGCAGAAGACACGAAAATCGGGCATGGGTGGAAGTCAGGGCGGCGAGGCGTGAGGTGACAAGGATTCGTGCAACGGAAGACCATTGCTGCGCGTGCCTGCGGCAGTCTGTCAGGTCCGCGCCATGGGACCCTTGCCGTCCAGTTGATCGCTGGATGGCAAGGGCTCGTGCAAAACCCAAGAAATTTGCGTGGACACGGCAACCGACAAACCTACGTTTCGCGCACGCTCCGTAGCCCGGATGGCGGAATTGGCAGACGCAACGGACTCAAAATCCGTCGCCGCAAGGCGTGTGGGTTCGACCCCCTCTCCGGGCACCAGCGGACGCGGCTGTGATCGTGGCCCGTTTCGTTTCCTCCGAGTTGGATGACAGTCCCAAGTACCGGCAAGCGCACTTTTGCGGCTCGGGTGTCATGATTGGAGAACAGCGCGACCACCCACGCCGCCGTCGCTATGCCAAGCACCGCGGCCCAGATCGAATGACTGGACCCAACCGCGTCCTCGGGTGCTGCGATCTTTTTCCCATCGATCATCGCGAACGCGATATTCTCGCGATGGCGCAGGGTGTGCAGCACGATGCCGAGTAAGTGGACGCCGATCATGCCGAGGAGCACGTAGGCGACAACCTCGTGCATATCCTCGAAGCGCTCGCCCCCGTCGAGCGCGCCGGCGAGCACGACCACGCGGATGAGGGCCAGCATCACCAGCGTGACGAGGGCGGAACCGGGATTGTGTCCGGCAAATCGCTTCGCCTGGCCGGTAACAATGCCGGTAAAATAGCGGATGATTGCACCGGGGCTCACGGGGAAGTTCGCGAAGCGGGAGTGGCGCGAGCCGAAGAATCCCATGGCAATGCGCAGAACCAAAAGAAAGGCTGCCACGAGACCGAACAACATGTGGAACTGGACAGCCAGCTATGTTTGTCCGCGGCGAGGGCGAATACGGAGGCAAGGGAAATTGAAGCCGCGAAAGCCCAATGGAAGAGGCGGGTGGGGAGATCCCAGATCAGGAATTTATTCATTGTGAGTGGAAGCTGCCCGCAGGTCGGGGTGCGGTTGATTAGAATGTTCTGGTGTTTCGGTGCCTCTGAATGCGGCATGGGGCGCGCCGGCAGGCGGGGGAACCCTGGAGTTATCGCCGCCTTTACGGGTCCACCGAGTGCGACTCTGCCACGGTGCGATGCCCCTTGATCTGAGCGCGTTCCGCCGTCACGGCGTCGAACGCGACCCACCCCGGGTGGTCGAAATAGTCAGAGTAGTGCCGCAAGGCCTGGCCCATTCGCGCCAATCCCTCGTGCGCGGCCGGGTTCTCGGCCAGTTGGGCCGCACCGGCCAGCAGCTCCGTGATCAGCACGTGCAACGCCGCGTCGGCCTTCGGCGCCAGCTTACAGTTCGCGATCAGGAAATTCACGTTTTCCTGCACGCTGCCCCAGAGTGCTTTCGCTTCCGCCGGGGTGAGCCGGCCGCTGGCCTGAGCGATGAACGCCTGATCGACCGCGTCACGAATCCGTTGCATGCCGGTTCGCAGCGGAACGTCGGTTTCCCACCTTCGACCGTTGTCTAAGGTCAGGGCGGCCGTGCCCTCATCGTGCTGCGGGTGATCGTTCGTTGCGTGGGGATGGCGGACAAGCCACCACGCCACGCTGCCCAGGCCGACAAGCGCGAGTGCGAGGAGGGAATTGCGTAGCCGACGCGATCGAGTGGGTGCGGAAGTTTTCATGGCGATACTATGCGGCTTGTCCGGCCGCGCTCCTCATCCCCGCCACGGCCGGGGCGAACGCGGAGCTGGATCTCTGGAAATGTAGGGCGCGCGGTTTTCATGAAAAAATCATCACTGCTTTCCACGACCCCGTGGTGTCGAACCTTCGCTAATCTACATGCGTGTCCGCGTGATGCCGTGCGGATCTTGTTTTTCACTGCGCGGATTTGGGGCAGACGGCGCCCACTCCCACGCCGTCGCGATCTTCGTTGTGAACGAGGCGACCCTCTGCGGGCACTGGCATCTGCGCGGCCTTCGCGTCCGGTTTTCGCGCAAGCGCTGCGGCGATTCGCGATGGCCCCTAAACTTAAGCTATTGGTTGAAAACTGTTTGCAATAAGTTTGTTCCAGCTAAGCGCTTGCGCTTTCCGTGACTTCCTTGCTACCGGTTCATCGCTCGACCCGACCTGACGTGGGATGAGCATGGTCTTAAGTCCTTATCCCAGTAACCCGCGGGATGTCGCGCCCCCGACTATTCCGCCAGCTCCATCCCCATGATTCACTCCGCTTGGTTGCGACCGCTTTGTTCGAACGTTATCGCGCTGGCCTTCGGCTGGCTTTGTCTCGCCGCTCCTCTCCACGCGCAAACCACCGGCACGATCCAAGGCCGCGTCTTCAATCCTGTATCCAAAGACTACGTTCGCAACGCCGAGGTGCGGCTCGAGGGCACGCCGCAAGTCGTTTACACCGAGAACGACGGCTCGTTCCAATTCCTCAACGTCGCGCCGGGTGAGGCCCGGATCAGCGTCACGTTCGTGGGTTCCAACACGATCAACGAGACCTTCACGGTTTCCGCGGGCCAGACCGCCGTGCGCGAGCTCAACCTCACCAGTACCGCCGCGGCGGCTACGTCCAAGGAGGGGGTGGTCCAGCTCAACGCCTTCACCGTCTCGTCCGAGCGCGAGGGTAACGCGAAGGCCATTCAGGCCCAGCGCGCGGCGATGAACATCACCACCTCGGTCTCGGCCGATCTCTTCGGCGACGTGACGGCGGGCAATGTCGGCGAGTTTCTGAAATACCTTCCCGGCGTCGATCTCGACTACGTGGAACCTGAGGCGCGCGGACCCCGGCTCGGCGGCATGGATGGCCAATACGTGGGCGTCGCCATGGACGGCATGCGCACCGCCAACGCCGACGCCAACCGCGGCGGCGGCGCCTCCTCCCGCGCCACGAGCTTCGAGGGTTTTTCCATCACCGCCGTCGAATCAATCGAAATCAACTGGACCTCGACGCCAGCCAACGATGCCGACACTCCGGCCGGCAATATCAACATGCGCACGAAGCGCGCCTTTGACCGCAAAGGCCGGCAGTTTTCCTACAATCTCAGCACCGCTTTAAACAGCGAGGAATTCACTCTCAAGAAAACCGACGGGCAGCGCGGTGGGCCAGACCGCAAGTTCGGTCCCAATTACCAACTGACCTATGCCGAATCGTTTTTCGACCAGAAGTTCGGCGTCCTGCTCAGCGCCAGCCACTCCTTCCTGTATAACGAGCAGATGCTCCTGAGTAACTCGTACAGTGGGAACGCCTCGGCCGATCCCGTCAACCCGCGGCCGTGGGTTACGCGCGTGATCGATTTCAAGGACGGACCCCGATGGGACACCAAGGACGCCTACCTTCTCACCGCCGACTGGAAGGCCACGCCGCGCCTGGTCCTCTCCTGGAACCTGATGTATACGATGGCCTCGTTCGAGTTCTGGAACCGCAATTTCACGTTCAACGCCGCCAACGACAACAACAACGTCAACAACGGCCGTCCGAGCATCCGCGGTGATGGCATCACCACCGTTCAGGTGGACCGCAACGCGACCGCCAATTTCGCGAACTTGAGCAACGGCGGCGGCACTTCGGACAAGACGACCCAATCGCGGCAGTATGCGCAGCGCTTCGAATACCGGCTCGGCTCCCTGACCGTCGACGGCACTTTGGCGTTTTCGAAATCGGTCAACAACTACGAGGCGCTGGAGCGTGGTTTCTCGAACAGCGAAGGCGGCGCCGCGATCGGCGGATTTACCGCCACCCGCCCGAGTAAGGAGTCGTGGGAGTGGACTATCCGTCAGACCTCCGGCGCGGACTGGTTCGACTTGCGCAGCTTTACCGACACGAACGTCCGCTCCGGGGGCATGCGCGTCAACAACGACGACCGCACCTGGATCACGGAGAAGTGGACCGGCGCCCTGAATGCGAAGTTTGCGCCCCGGGGCTCCGTTTTCGAACGGTGGCCAACCTTCTTCACGTTCGGCGGAAAATGGGACGAGGAAACCCGCGACAATAACAACAACACCGACGTGAACATCTGGGCCTACACGGGCCCGGCTGGAAACACGACCCGGGTCAACCCCACGACCGGGGCGAACGAGAACGTCACCTTCGGCCACTGGCTGAACCTGGGTCCGCAGTATCAATCCACCAACGTCTTCGAGTTGGGGAAGACCAATGCGTTAACGCTCTTCAATATCAATGGCCGGCAGGGCATGGCGCCGCGCGTCAGCCGCTCCCATGTCTCAGATCTCTTTCACGCCCGCCCTGAACAGTTCACCTACATGGGCACGCCCGAGAACTACTACACGGCTTACATCGCCAATAAACGCGACTTTCGCCAGATCGTCAGCGCCGGCTACGGTCAGGCCGATGTGAGGTTGACCTCCCAGCTGCGCACATTGTTCGGCGTCCGCTACGAGGAGACCCGCACCCGGGTCAAGGCGTTCAATCCGCGCACCCGGGCGGAATTGCTCGCGGCCGGCTACCCGGTAAATGCGCCCGCCACGAACGGCGGTCGCGCGCTGACGCTGCCGGGCATCAAATATCAATTCGAGAGCCAGCCGAAACAAATCCGCTTTGCGAACTATCATAACTGGTTTCCGTCGGTGAACGTGAAATACCAGATCCTGCGGAATTTCGATTGGCAGATCGGCTGGAACAAGTCCATCGGCCGCGCCCCCATCGACAACCTCGCGGGCGTGATCGTCATCGATGAAGTGGCCCAACGGGTCAACCTGCCCAACGCCACGCTGCTGCCGGAATTTCATAACAAATACCAGACCCGCCTCGGCTATTACTTCTCGGGTCGCTCCCCCGGTTCGCTCACCTTCGCGCTCAGCAAGACAGACTTCCGAAATACGATCCAGACTTACGACTTCACGGCGTCCGAATGGGGCAACGACGATCCCGATCTGGCCAACTACACCTTCCGCTCAACCCGCAACCTCTCCGATCGCGTGACCACGACCAAGAACATGGCCTTGGGTTACCGACAAACGCTCGGATTCCTGCCCAGCGACTATTTGCGCGGCGTGGGTGTGTTTATGAATTACGATCGCACCTATGTGACGCAGAGCGGCGATGGTTCCGGCCCCGCCGCGCGCCGTAATAATCTGACGCCCCACCGGTTTGCGGGCGGCGTCAGCTACTTCTACCGTCGATTCAACGGCTCGCTCAACTTCGTCTGGGGCGCCGATCGGCCGGAGAGTGGCACCTACGGCCGCTATTATAGCCAGATCACGAAGGTCGACTGCTCGCTCGGCTGGAAATTCAACAACTATGCGACGCTCTTCGTGACGGGGCGCAACATCCGCAACGCGCCCGACATCTGGTATCAGTCGCCTCCCGGCGTGGAAGAGGGCAAGAACGGCCACTTGCGCGCCATGGAGTCCTACGGCGCACTCTGGACGTTCGGGGTCCGGGGCACATTCTAAAGCGCAGGGCAGAAACAGTCGCCCGCTCTCACCCGCGGTCTGAAGCGGGCGGCCTTCCTCCCGGGCACGTCGATCGTGAAGTCTTGAGCCGCATGAACCCCGTCGGCTGACCGGACTACCTTCTCCGCGCCACCCCGGCTGAGAGTCCGGGCGGATTATAGGTTGGGGTTCCGGTTGCTGCAGCGAAGGGTTGACGGAACGCTTGGCGATGGCAGTTCCTCCCGCGGCGGCGCGCGGCTTCCACCTTCTCCTTACCGAAGTCGTTCTGCCCGATTCGCATCAAGATTGTATTTCGCTTCGTGCCCCTTAGGCTGCTCGATGAAATGAACACGAGTGAAGCGATCCAGTCCCGCCGCGCCATCAAGCACTACGATGCTACCCACCAAATGCCGAAGGAGGTGGAGAGAAGGCTGCTGGAACTAGCCATGCTTTCTCCGACCGCCTTCAACATCCAAAATTGGCGCTTCGTGATCGTGAGGGATATGGAAATTCGGAAAAAAATCCGCGCCGTCGCCTGGGATCAGGCGCAGGTCACGGAGGCCTCGTTGCTCGTGGTGCTCTGCGCCAATCTTTCGTCGTGGGAACAAAATCCCGATCAATACTGGCGCCAGGCGCCGGCGCCGGTGCAGAACTTTCTCGTTCCCGCCATCGCCAAATACTATGCCGGTAAACCCCAGGTCCAACGCGATGAGGCCATGCGCTCCTGCGGCATGGCCGGCCAGACCCTCATGCTGGCCGCGAAGGAACTGGGCTACGATTCCTGCCCGATGGATGGATTTGATTACGATGCCGTGGGTAAGATCCTGCATCTGCCCCACGACCACGTCATTTCCTTCATGATCGCCATCGGCAAGAAGACGCAGGATTCCTGGCCCCGTCCCGGCCAGCTCGACTACCATGCCGTGGTGCTCGAAAATGCTTTCAGCCGGCCTGTGCCCCTCAATTAACCGACCCCCCGCCCGGCGCCAGCGCTGGCCAACGCACCCCGCTGCGGTTGGCCTGCTGTTTCCGGTCACTTGTCCGCGCGCGTAAAAGTGACGGCTGAAACGACGGTGGCGCAGCGGGTGCGAAATCTTCCGGGGAAAAAACCGCTGGCCTGAGCCGGGCGGAGCCGGCGTGAAGCAGCGCTGCGTGGCGCCGGTCGCTCCCCCGCGGCGC